>JBJOLD010000120.1:0-2509 GCA_046045765.1 Pseudomonadota bacterium
CAGGCGATCTGTTCATCATGGAAGCTAAAACCGTGCTGCTGGCAACAGGCGGCGCTGGACGCATTTTTGCGGCTTCGACCAATGCGTTTATCAATACGGGCGATGGTCTGGGTATGGCAGCCCGCGCAGGCATTCCGCTAGAGGACATGGAGTTTTGGCAGTTCCACCCAACAGGCGTCCACGGCGCAGGTGTGCTGCTGACCGAAGGCTGCCGAGGCGAGGGCGCGATTTTGCTCAATAGCAATGGTGAGCGTTTTATGGAGCGCTATGCTCCGACGCTGAAAGACTTGGCTCCGCGTGATTTCGTGTCGCGCTGCATGGACCAAGAGATTAAAGAAGGCCGCGGCTGCGGTCCTAACAAAGACCACATCTTGCTAAAGCTCGATCATTTGGGTGCAGAGACCGTGATGAAGCGTTTGCCATCCGTTCACGAAATTGGCATTAACTTTGCCAATGTCGATGTGACCCGAGAGCCGATTCCTGTGGTGCCCACCATTCACTACCAAATGGGTGGTATTCCGACCAATATCAATGGTCAAGTCGTGATTCAAAAGAACGGCAATGACAACAGTGTTGTGAATGGTCTCTACGCGGTGGGTGAATGCTCTTGCGTCAGCGTCCACGGTGCGAACCGTTTGGGAACGAACTCGCTATTAGATTTGCTCGTCTTTGGACGCGCTGCAGGTAACCACATCGTGGCGTCTAACCTGAAAGATCAAGCGTTTAGAGCCATGCCAGCTAATGCTGCCGATCAAACATTGGCACGCTTGAATCGCTTGGAAGCAGATACCAGCGGTGAATATGCGCAGGATGTGGCTAATGATTTACGCGCTGCGATGCAATTCCATGCGGGTGTGTTCCGTACGCAAGCCGCAATGGATGAGGGTGTGTCCAAGATTGCCGAGTTGCGTAAGCGTGTAAATCGCATTGGTCTCAAAGACAAATCCAAAGTTTTCAACACTGCCCGCATTGAAGCGCTAGAAGTTGAGAATTTGATTGAAGCCGCGGAGGCAACGATTGTCTCCGCAGCCGCACGTCACGAGTGCCGCGGCGCTCACACCGTGAGCGACTATGAGCGTCCAGTCGATGATCCAAAAACCCCATTAGGCCGTAACGACGCTGAGTGGATGAAGCACACGCTGTGGTACTCAGAAGGCAGCCGCCTAGAGTACAAAGCCGTGAAGTTGAAGCCACTCACCGTGGACTCTGTGCCGCCAAAAGTGCGTACGTTCTAAAGAATAAGGAATTTGAAAATGGCAAAACGTACCTTCCATATCTACCGCTACGACCCCGATGTTGACGCGAAGCCGCGCATGGAAAAAGTTGAGCTTGAGCTCGATGGTCATGAGCGCATGCTGCTTGATGCCTTGATGAAGCTCAAAGCGCAAGACCCTACAGTAAGTTTCCGCCGTTCGTGCCGTGAAGGCGTATGCGGTTCGGATGCGATGAATATCAATGGCAAAAATGGTCTTGCATGCTTGACTAACTTGAATACGCTCAAAGATCCAATTGTATTGAAGCCATTACCAGGCTTGCCTGTGGTGCGTGATTTGATTGTGGACATGACGCAATTTTTTAAGCAGTATCACTCGATCAAGCCTTACCTTGTTAACGACACGCCGCCGCCAGAAAAAGAGCGCCTGCAAAGCCCTGTGCAACGCGAAGAGCTTGATGGTTTGTATGAGTGCATCTTGTGCGCGAGCTGTTCGACATCGTGCCCATCGTTCTGGTGGAATCCTGATAAGTTTGTCGGGCCTGCTGGCCTCTTGCAAGCGTACCGATTTATTGCAGACTCTAGAGACCAAGACCAAACGGCACGCCTTGACAACTTGGAAGACCCGTACCGTTTGTTCCGTTGCCACACCATCATGAATTGCGTGGATGTGTGTCCTAAAGGTTTGAACCCAACGCTGGCAATTGGCAAGATTAAAGAGCTCATGGTGGCGAGGTCGGTTTAGTGCTATTAGACGAACGGGCACTCTCCAAACTCAAATGGCGTTCGCGCCGCGGGATGCTGGAGAACGATTTGTTCGTCGAACGGTTCTTCGCTAGGTACGAGTCTTGCTTAACCAAGGACGACGAAGCTGGCATGTACGCTTTGATGGATTTGTCGGACAACGACTTGATGGATTTGTTGTTGTC
Organism: Pseudomonadota bacterium; assembly: GCA_046045765.1. Lineage (GTDB taxonomy): Bacteria > Pseudomonadota > Gammaproteobacteria > Burkholderiales > Burkholderiaceae_C > Allorhodoferax. The sequence goes on from JBJOLD010000120.1 coordinate 2,143, forward strand.
TAGACGGCGGTTAGATGAGGTTGAGATCCGTGATTTGCAATCCAGTAATGGCTTGGTCACGAAGGCGCAGGTCGAAAATGTATTAACGATGTTGATGAATAAAGATATTTAAGGAAAATAAAAATGAAACTATCCGATAACAAAGCCACCATTTCTTTTTCCAATGGCACACCTAGTTTTGATGTGCCTGTTTACGCCGGCAATATTGGCCCTGATGTTTTAGACATCCGTAAGCTTTATGGCACGACAGGCATGTTTACCTATGACCCTGGGTTTATGTCCACAGCAGCTTGCCAGTCGGCCATTACCTACATTGATGGCGACAAGGGTGAGCTCTTGTACCGTGGCTACCCCATTGAACAAATCG
>JBJOLD010000133.1:0-10246 GCA_046045765.1 Pseudomonadota bacterium
GGTGGTGGTCACAGGCGCGCCTAAGGTGGGGCTGCTGATGTGGGTCAGGTCGGTGAGCTTCATGGCATCTCCTAATTGGATGATTGATTGTGCGCGCGTCTGTTACTCTTATAAAGATACAAATATCACTACTTGATTGCTAATTTATGCAAGTAAAAATACAAAAACCCACCACAAAACCAAAATCCCGCGCGGTGCTGGCCCCCATCGGCGATATGGATTTGCGCCTGTTGCGCGTATTCCGCGCGGTGGTGGATTGCGGTGGCATGGCAGCGGCGGAGTTGGAGCTCAACATCGGCACCTCCACTATTAGCCGCCACGTTAAAGACCTGGAGATTCGCCTGGGCCTGACCTTATGCCGCCGGGGCCGCGCAGGCTTTGCGCTCACGCCTGAGGGGGAGCGCATTTATGCCCAGACCACCCATTTGCTGGCCGCCACGGATGCTTTTCGCACCAGTGTGGACGAGATTCACCAGCGCATGGGCGGGCAGCTGCACATTGCGGTGTTTGACAAAACCGCCAGCAACCCGGCCTGCCATATCGCGCAGGCCATTCAAAGCTTTACCGCCCAGGCCCCCGATGTGGCGCTGAATCTGCATGTGGGCACGCTGACTGCTATTGAGCGCGGTGTGCTGGATGGCACCTTTCACATCGGCATCATCCCTGGCCACCGCAGCTCCGACACACTGGAATACACACAGCTGTTTGATGAAGCTATGTCGGTGTATTGCGGCAGTGCGCACGCCTTGTTTGACCAAGCGCCAGTAGCGTTGGGTTGGGACCGTCTGCGAGAGCAGCGCTTTGCGGGGCTGGGCTACCACTCGCCGAATATGGAGTTGTCGCAGGCGCAAAGCTTGCCCCGTAGTGCCACAGGGTTTGACCAAGAGTCAATCGCTACGCTGATTCTGTCAGGCGAGTTTTTGGGTTTTTTGCCAGACCACTATGCGGAGGCATTTGTGCAGCGCGGCCAGATGCGTGCCGTGCAGCCCGATGTGCTGCGTTACGACTGCCAGTTTTTCGCCATCACTCGCAAGTCACCGCAGCCGAGTCGGGCGACAAAGGTGTTTCAGTCGTGCTTGAGCGATGCCCACGCAGGCGATGGTTTTTCCAGCCCATAAAACCCAAATTGCATCGCGGGACGCTGTCCACTCATCAGTTCGGCAAGTGCTTTGCCCGAGCCTGCGCCGTGCGTCCAGCCCAGCGTGCCGTGGCCTGCGTTGACCCATAGCTTGCCAACTTTGGTTTTGCCAATGTAGGGAATGTTGGTGGGTGTAGCGGGGCGCAGGCCGGTCCAGAAGCGCGGGTTGCCGCCCTCTGCTTCGGCGCGGGTGTCGCATACGCCTGGGAACACGGTCTCCACGCGGCGGGCCAGCATGGCGCAGCGGGCGCGGGCCAGGCTACCGTCCAGGTCCAGGCTGTAGCCGCCTATTTCGATGGTGCCGGCAATGCGCAGCTCATCACCCAGGCGGCTCATGGCACATTTGACCGAGTCGTCAATAAAGCTGACCTTGGGGGCGAGTTCGGGTTTCAGAATCTTGAAAGTCGCGCTGTAGCCCTTGCCGGGATAAATGGGCAGGTTCACGCCCACCGTGCGCAGCAACGGCGCGGTGTACGAGCCCATGGCCAGCACAAAGTGGTCGGCACTCAAAGCCTGCATGTTGTCTGAAATTTGGTCGCGTACGCTGACTGTGTTGATTACTTTATTTGCGCCACTGCCGCGCAGATTTAGCGCCAACACATCGCGGTTCCACAAAAACTTTACGCCTTGGGCCGCACAGCGCTTGGCAAGTTCCTGGGTGAAAACGCGGGCGTCGCCGCTCTCGTCGCTAGCGGTGTAGGTGCCGCCCAAGATGTGGTCAGCAAATTGCTGGAAGGCGGGCTCAATCTTTAGCAGCTCATCCTTGCTGACTACACGGCGGTTCACGCCGTATCTGGCCATCATGGCGGCAGATTTGGCCGCGCCGTCAAATGACTTTTGGTCCACGTAATAGTGGGCGATCCCTTTTTCCATGCGGTTGAATTCAATGCCGGTGGCGGCCACTACTTCTTTCAGGGCCGTGTGGCTGTAGGAGCCCAAGGCGACAAGTTGCTGCACATTGCGCTCAAAGGCAGCATCGTTGCAGTTGGCCAAAAATTCCAAACCCCAGCGGTACTGGTGAAAGCCTTCGCCAAAAGGCAATTGCGGGCGAAACAGCAAAGGCGCTTCTTTGCTTAGCATCCACTTCAAGGCTTTCAGCGGAGCTTCGCGGTTGGCCCAGGGTTCGCAGTAGCTTACTGAAATTTGCCCAGCGTTGGCAAAGCTGGTTTCCAGTGCTGCATTACTTTGCCGGTCTACCACGGTCACATCATGGCCGCGCTCTGCAAGATGCCACGCCGTGCTAATTCCAATAATACCTGCGCCAAAAATGGTGATTTTCATAGTTCCCAAGTGTGCTGCAAAGCGCAAGGTGTTGAAAGTAAAATAATACAGACAGTTAATTCATTAGTTTCACTAATAAAAATTATTATGCGTGCCTTTGAAGTCGATGCCCTGGAATGCCTTGCCGCCATCGTAGAAGAGGGCGGGTTTGAGCGCGCTGCGGTGCGCTTGTCGGTCACGCAGTCGGCGGTGTCGCAGCGCTTGCGGGCACTGGAGGCCCAGGCTGGTACGGTGCTACTGGTGCGCAGCCGACCGCTCAAACCCACTGCAGCGGGCCGTTTACTAATTAAACACGCCATGCAGTTGCGCCTCTTGCGGGCTGACCTGGACACCGATTTGCATGACCTTACCCCCGGTACCGGGGCTGCACGGGAGGAAGACCGCATTTCTATTGCCATCAACGCCGACAGCATTTCTACCTGGGCCTTGCCCGCGCTGGGACCGTTAGTTAGCGAAGGCTTACCGCTAGAAATTATCACGGACGACCAAGACTTTACCCACGAGTGGCTACGGGAAGGGCTGGTAATGGGTTGCGTCACTACGTTGAAACAGGCGCTGCGTGGCTGCAAAGTGCTGCCCCTGGGTGCTATGCATTACGTGGCCGTGGCCGCGCCTACCTATGCGCAAGAGCGTTGCCCTCAGGGCCTGACGGCGCACAATTTTCGCCAGATTCCGTTTATTGCTTTCAACCGCAAAGACGATGTGCCCACTGAGTTTGTGGCCCGCGCCTTAAAGCTGCGCCGGGTTACGCTAAACCAGCGTTTTGTACCCAGCTCCGAGGGCCAGGTGCGCGCGGCGTTGGCGGGCTGGGGCGCCACGGTGGTGCCTGAGCTGCAGGTGCGCAGTCTGCTGGCCAGCGGCGCCTTGCTCAACTTGGCACCCCAGGTGACATTGCCGGTCAATTTGTACTGGCATTGCTGGAATCTGGATTCGGTAGTGATCGACCGGCTCACAGTAGCCCTGACCCAAGCCGCTACCGGCGCGTTGACCGCGTCAGTTAAAACTGCGTAGTCACAAAATAGTCCTGCCCACTACAAATTGACGTAGGCGGCTAAACTGTGGACATGAAATCTCACCCTGTGGTCAAAGTCTCGTTCAAGCAGCAAATGTTATTGGCTCGCGAAGACGCCATCATCAGCACCGTTAACCGCCTGCTGGCCGAAAAAGGCTTTGAGGCCATGACCGTAGATGAGGTAGCTTCCAACGTGGGTATTGCCAAAGCCAGCTTGTATAAACACTTCCCCAGCAAAGAAGACCTGGCTTGCGCCGCTATGGTGCGTGTGATGCGCCGGGCGCAAGATTTTCTGGCCAATTTGCCAGCGGACGCTGCGCCGCTGGACAACCTGCGCGACGTGGTACGTTGGACTATGGAGCTCAAAATTGGTGGCGAGATGCCAAGTCTGCCCAGCCAAAACTCTAGCCTTCGCGCCACCCTGATGGGCAGCAAAGACTATATGAGCGGCCTGATAGAAGTCAGCGATGTGTTGGGCGCATGGATTGAAGCGGCCCAAGCCCAGGGCACGCTTAACGCCAAAATCCCCGCTATTGCGGTGCTTTATACCCTGTACGCCCGCGCCTGTGACCCGGTGTTGGAATTTCTGAAAATGGGTGGTCAGCATGACGACGCCCAGATTGTAGATTTGGTGATGTCCACTTGTTTTGACGGCTTAAATAGCCGCTAGACCTCGTCGATATTGCGTAAAAAGCTATAAAAAATATAGCAATTGGTTTTTAAGGGAGAAGTTTATGTGCGCGCACCCTCCGGTAATTCCGTTGTCACGTCGCCAAGCTTGTCTGGCCTTGCTAGCCACCTTCGCGCCTATGGCTGCGTGGGCGGTGCCACTACCGATCATGCTGGCCAAAAACTACCGCCCGGGCGTGCCGCTGGCAGATTATTTTGTGAGTGAAAAATACGATGGGGTGCGCGGCTACTGGGACGGCCAACGCCTGCTTACCCGGGGAGGCAACGCCGTTGCAGCGCCGAGTTGGTTCACCCTAGGTTGGCCCACCACGCCCATGGAGGGCGAACTATGGGCCGGACGCGGGGAATTTGAAACAGCGGTTTCCACTGTGCGCCAAAGTGTGCCTGTGGACGCGGCTTGGCGTGCACTGCGGTTTATGGTGTTTGATTTGCCCGCAGAGGTGTCTACAAATGTGGCGAAGAAGGGCGGTACGTTTGAGGGGCGGCTGGCTGCACTGCAAGCGACCGTGGCCCAGCTCAACCAGCCGTGGGTGCAGGCGGTACCGCAATTGCGCGGCACTACCGAGGTTGCGCTGCAGCAGCAACTCCGCAGCACCGTGGCGGATGGCGGTGAAGGGCTGATGCTGCACCGCGCATCTGCCCTGTATGTGGCGCACCGCAGCAACGATCTGCGCAAACTCAAGCCCATGGATGACGCCGAAGCGCGCGTAGTGGGCCATGTGCCCGGCAAAGGCAAACACACGGGCCAACTAGGCGCCTTACTGGTAGAGCTGCCGGCAGTTGACGGCAAGCCGGCGCAGCGCTTCAAGCTGGGCACCGGCCTGAGCGATACGCAGCGCCTTGCGCCACCGGCTGTGGGCACTTGGGTGACTTTTCGATACCGAGGACTCACTAGCGCAGGTGTACCACGCTTCGCCAGTTTTTGGCGGGCGGCACCCGAACCCGCCCTCTAAACGAATGGCCGGAGCCAAAGTGCCACGTGATGAGGGATAACAGGCGATGAATTTGCTATTAAAATAGTAGCTGTCTATGCATACTACACGGGCGCTAGCAGCCTATTTCTATCAAAATTTTTGGCTGAAATGTGAGTTGCTCGTTCTTGCGGGCGTATCCCAGCGGATTGGCCACCACGCGGCAGCCGCGGTGCGTGTAGTGGCTGGGGGCGTGCAGGTGGCCGTGCAGCCATAGCTGGGCGTAAGGCAGCAAGTCGTCCAACGCGTTGCAAAAGCCTGCGGTGCCCGGGGTGTTGCCATAGCGCGGGTCGGCGCTGTGCAGGCTGGGGGCAAAGTGAGTCACGACCACGGTGGGGCCGTCGTAGGGTGCGGTCAGTGCTTCGCGCAGCCATTCTTGGCAAATCAGCCCTTGGGCACGTACGCCGTCGGCCAACCAGGGCTCGCCGTTGCGCGTGGTCTGGGTTTTCTTCAGGTAGTAGTTGGCCGCGCGACAGGCTTTGTCCCGTGCCTTGAGCTGCTGAGTCAGTGCGTTGTTGGGGGCATTGGCCCCGATAGCCGCGCTTGGGGACAGCGCATCAAAGTCAGTCCACAGCGTAGTGCCCACAAAGCGTATGCCGCCTAGCACCTGCGTTTCGCGTTCCAACCAAATCAGGCCCAAGCGCTCACAAGTTTCCCGCAACCGGGCGTGGGCGGCATCAAAGTCCTGGCTGTCGTATTCGTGGTTGCCGGGTACAAACAGCACCGGCGTGGGCCAGCCTTGCGCCGCAGAAAATTGGCCCAACCCAAAATCGGCGTCGGTGAGTTGCGAGCCCGTTTGGTACGAGCCCACATCGCCTGCCAGCACCAGCAGGTCGGCACCCGGCGCGGGCGTGGCACGCCAGTGGGGGTGGGCTTCCAGGTGCAGGTCGCTTAGAAGCTGGATCTTCATGCTGGAAACGCCTTGCTGCCCAGAGCCGCAATTTGCGCTCGCAGCCAAGTATGTGCGCTGTCACCGTCGCGGCGCTGGTGCCACAGGGCGTCGACGTGAATTGCCGGCACGTCAAACGGTAACTCGCGTTGTACCAGTTGGTCGGCAAACCCGGTCACGCTGACAAAGTGGCGTGGCAGTACGGTTAGCAAGTCAGAGTTGGCCACCACCTTGCCTGCAGTAAAAAACTGGTTCACCGTAAGCACCACCACGCGGGTGCGGTTCAGCAGGGTGAGGGCTTCGTCAATAAACCCGAACGCACGGCCAGAAAAACTCACCAGCATGTGACGTGCGTTGCAGAACCGCTCCAGCGTGAGCTGTACGCTGGCCAATGGGTTATCACGGCGCATTACGCACACGTAGTCACCCACAAACAGGCGGTGGTGCAGGTACGACACCGCGCCACCGGACTGCGCACGCGCCGTCAGGTCGGCCAGTACGGCTGGAAAGTGACCCACCGCCAAATCTGCATCGCCTTGTTCCAACAACTGGCGCGGGTCGCGTGTGGTGAGTGGCACCACGCGCAAGGTCACACCGGGAGCGGTACGCGTGAGCACATCGACCAGCCCGGGCATCAGCTCGGCGGCGGTGGCATCGGCCATGGTCAGCACAAAAGAGGTGTTGGCGGTGGCGGGGTCAAACACGCTGGGCGCAAGGGACGCTTGCAGCTTTTGCAAGGTGTCGCGCACCGCAGGCCAAAGCTCCAATCCGCGCGCAGTGGGCTCCAGCGTGCGGCCTTTGCGCACCAGCAGTTCGTCACCCAATGCCTCGCGCAGGCGGCGCAGCGCGTTGCTCACAGCGGGTTGGGTCAGTGCCAACAGGTGCGCGGCGCGGGTCAGGCTCCGCTCGGACATGACCACGTCAAACACCTTGAGCAGGTTGAGGTCAAAAGTGCGTAGGTTGAGTGGCATAGGGGTTAATTATAAGTTTCGTGAATATGTTTTATCACTAACATAAAGTTGCACGGCACTAGTAAAAACCCTAATATTCAACCCGTGGCAGTTTTAAACCTGTTCTTTTAACCGTCTGTCCCAGGAGTTCACCATGGCACAAGTACATCACGTTTTCTCTTCCAATTCCCGCACTGGCCGCACTGAAACGGTCGTCAAGTCGGATGCCATTCGCAAGGAGACCGAAGGTTCTCGCACCTTGGCTGGCATGTTGCTGGCCGCCGTGATGGCCGCCTTGCTGGTAGCAGCTGACCAAGTGATTGACACCTGGGCCGACGGCCATTTGTTGGCTGGCTGGGTCGCATTGTGGACCGTTGCATTTGCCGCATTGGCGTTGTTGGCACCACCACTGCGTCAAGTAAGTACCGTCGTGGCTTCCATGTTTACCACCTGGGCTAGCGCTGTAAAGCTGCGCCGCCAGGAAGAAGCTATGTGGGAATACGCCCGCCGCGATCCCCGCGTGATGGCCGAATTGCAGTCTGCCTGGACACGTGAGCGGGACGACTCTTTGCCCTTCAACGCAGTGCCAACTGTGCGTTAAATCGCATTTGCTGCGGCGCTGCGTAGGCGTCGTTCAGACGTAAAAAAGCCACCGCTTGCGGTGGCTTTTTTACGTGCCGCTGAAATCAGGCTGCCAAGCGCTGCTCCAGTTGTGTTTTTGTCTCTTCGAGTTCTTTTGGCAAGTGGTAAGCCAACTGGGTGAACAACTCAGTGTGGAGGGCAATTTCTGCTTTCCAGTCGGCTTTGTTCATGCTGGTGACTGAGTCAAACTGGGCCAGGCTGAAGTCCAGGCCGGTCCAGTTGATTTCGTTGTACGTGGGGCTGACGCCAAAGCCGGTCTCGGTGCCCACAGCTTTGCCTTCCAGGCGATCAATCATCCACTTCAGCACGCGCATGTTTTCGCCGTAGCCAGGCCAAACGAATTTGCCGTCATCGCCCTTGCGGAACCAGTTAGTGGTAAAAATTTTCGGCAGCTTGGCCCCTGACTTTGCCAACTTGTCGCCCATATTGAGCCAGTGCTGGAAGTAGTCGCTCATGTTGTAGCCCATGAAGGGCAGCATGGCGAACGGGTCACGGCGTACCACGCCCGCTTGGCCTGTGGCGGCAGCTGTGGTTTCAGAGCCCATGGTCGCAGCCATGTAAACACCTTCCACCCAGTTGCGCGCTTCGGTCACCAAAGGCACGGTGGTGGAGCGGCGGCCGCCGAAGATGAAAGCGTCAATGGCCACACCGTTAGCGTCATCCCAGGCTGAGTCCAGCGCGGGGTTGTTACCTGCAGCCACGGTGAAACGGGCGTTGGGGTGGGCGGCTTTGGCGCCGGTTTCTTTGGCGATGGCTGGCGTCCAGTCGTTGCCTTGCCAGTCGATCAAATGTGCGGGCATGCCGTCACTGTCTTTTTCCATGCCTTCCCACCAGATGTCGCCGTCATCGGTCAGGGCCACGTTGGTGAAGATCACGTTTTTGTCCAAGCTGGCCATGCAGTTGGGGTTGGTGTGGAAGTTGGTGCCAGGTGCTACGCCAAAGTAACCGGCCTCGGGGTTGATGGCGTACAGCTTGCCGTCGGCATTGGGCTTGATCCAGGCAATGTCATCACCAATGGTGGTGACTTTCCAGCCATCAAAGCCTTGTGGAGGCACCAGCATGGAGAAGTTGGTTTTGCCGCAAGCGCTGGGGAATGCTGCTGCTACGTGGTACTTGCGGCCTTCGGGGTTGGTTACGCCCAAAATCAGCATGTGTTCGGCCAACCAGCCTGGGCTACCGGAGGGGCCCTCTGAGGCCGCACGCCCCATGTTGGAGGCAATGCGCAGCGCAAAGCACTTCTTGCCCAACAAAGCGTTGCCGCCGTAGCCGGAGCCGTAAGACCAGATTTCGCGGGTTTCTGGGTAATGCACGATGTACTTGGTCTTGCTGCAAGGCCACTTCACATCAGCTTGACCCGCTTGCAGAGGCGCGCCCACCGTGTGGACACACGGCACAAAAGCACCGTCGGTACCGATCACATCAAACACCGCTTTGCCCATGCGGGTCATGATTTTTTGGTTCACCGCCACGTAGGGACTGTCGCTGAGTTCAATGCCAACGTGCGCAATGTGTGACCCGAGTGGACCCATGGAAAAAGGCACCACATACATGGTGCGGCCGGCCATGCAGCCGTCAAACAGCGCTTTCTCTGTGCCGTTGCCGGTTTGCAGCAATTTACGCATGTCGGCGGGAGCCATCCAGTTGTTGGTGGGACCGGCGTTTTCTTTTTTCTCGGAGCAAATATAGGTGCGGTCTTCTACGCGGGCTACGTCACTGGGATCCGAGCAAGCCAGAAAGCTGTTGGGGCGTTTGGCGGGATTGAGCTTTTTGAAAGTGCCAGCATCTACCAACTGTTGACACAAGCGCTGGTACTCTTCTTCCGAGCCGTCGCACCAGTAAATACTGGCGGGCTTAGTCAGTGCGGCCATTTCTGCCACCCACGCAATCAGGTGCGCATTCTTGACGTAGCTTGGCGTGTTGAGATTCAGGCCCTGCATTGCTGGTGAATTCATGTAAAAAGCTCCTAAGTTTAAAAATGGTTTATCCAAAGCAAGATGCGTTACTTTGGATAAACCGATTTTTCAGGGCAGTTGGCGTGTGACCGGCTGTCTGGGAAGGCCATTTTATGAACTGGTACCAAAGTTACCAAGCAATTACAGCCAAAAGTTATGCAAAAAAATAATGACTTTATGTGGTTTGGTATTGGACGCGAACAAGTTCCCTTGACCCAGTGGCGTGCAGGGCTGCGTGCCGACGCAGTTACTCAGATTTAAGGGCTTTATTGATATCCGACACCAAACGGTTGTTGTCTGGTGTGGTGAGGCTGGCATAGTTGTTCACAACTTTGCCTTTGCGGTCAATCAGGTATTTGTGGAAATTCCACTGAGGCGCGTCGCCGGTCGCTTTAATCAAGTCTTTATAAAGAGCGTTTGCGTTAGGCCCTTTGACCGTTGATTTTTCGAACATCGGAAATTTCACGCCGTAGGTGTTGAAGCAGAAATCTGCAATTTGCTTGCTGTCACCTGGCTCTTGCTTGCCAAAGTCATTGGAAGGAAAACCCAAGACCACTAAACCTTGCGCAGCACGTGCTGCGTGCAGTTTCTCTAGGCCTTCGTATTGGTCTGTAAACCCGCAGTAACTGGCGGTGTTAACTACCAAAATAACTTTGCCTGCGTACTGGCACAGGTTCTGAGGGGCTTCATCTTGAAGCCGCTTGAAGGTTTTTTGCAAAAT
>JBJOLD010000247.1:0-3944 GCA_046045765.1 Pseudomonadota bacterium
GCGGCCCTGGCATGGTGTTTATCAACTGCATGGAAAAGCTCACCATGAACGCGCCCAAGGAAACCTTGCGCGTGCGCATGAAGGCCGCCATGGATTCGGGCATTGAAGGCATCACGCTGGCTGCAGGTTTGCATCTAGGCAGCTTCTCGCTGATTGAAGACCATCCTCGTTTCCACGACGTTAAGCTGGGCATCATCGTGTCGTCATTGCGTGCCTTGCAGTTGTTCCTCAAAAAGAGCGAACGCACTGGCCGCAAGCCTGACTACGTGGTGATTGAAGGCCCCTTGGCTGGCGGCCACTTGGGCTTTGGCATGGACTGGGCGCAATACGACCTGGGCACTATCGTGGCCGAGATACAGGCGTGGATGAAGACCACCGACCTGAACATCCCACTCATTCCCGCAGGCGGCATTTTTACGGGCTCAGACGCAACGCGCTTTCTGGCCTCCGGCGCTGGCGCGGTACAAGTGGCGACGCGATTTACCGTAACCGAAGAATGCGGCCTGCCCGACGACGTGAAGCAAGAGTATTTCAAGACCAGCGAAGACAACATCGAGGTCAACCAAATATCGCCCACCGGCTACCCCATGCGCATGCTGTCCAACAGCCCCGCCATTGGCGACGGCATTCGCCCCAATTGCGAAGCCTATGGCTACCTGCTCGATGCCAAGGGCAGTTGCCAGTACATCGAGGCCTACAACCGTGAAGTGGCTTTGCATCCCGGTGCAAAACGCATCAGCGTGAAAGACAAAACCTGCCTGTGCACCCAAATGCGCAACTTTGAGTGCTGGACATGTGGCCAATTCACCTACCGTCTGAAAGATACCTCTCTGAAATCAGCAGACGGTAACTACCAATTGCTCAGCGCCGAGCACGTGTTCAAGGACTACCAATTCAGCACTGACGACAAGATTGCCTTGCCCGACGCGCTGGTTGCGATTGCCTAACCCGATGTTGTCTTTTTTACCTTCTGTGGTGTGTGGTTCGATTGCGTTCGTGCTGTTGGCGGTCAACACGCTTTTCTGGTGTGCTTTGTTGTTGCTGGTGTCGGTGGTCAAACTGGTGTTGCCCTTTGCGGGGGTGCGACAGATAGTGGACCCCATCCTCAACGCCATTGCCACCGCCTGGATTGCCTGCAACAGTGGCTGGATGGCACTCACCCAGCGCACGCGGTGGGATGTGCAGGGCGTGGACGGCTTAAGGTACCGGGGTTGGTACCTGGTCAACTGCAACCACCAGTCGTGGGTGGATATTTTTGTATTGCAGCACACGCTCAACCGCCGCATTCCCATGCTCAAGTTCTTTCTCAAGCAAGAGCTGATTTATGTGCCAGTGATTGGCTTGGCTTGGTGGGCACTTGACTTCCCGTTCATGAAACGCCACGATCGGGCTGCCCTGCGCAAGAATCCGCAGCTGCGCCAGCAAGACCGCGAAAGCACGCGCAAATCGTGCGCCAAGTTTTCCTTGGTGCCCACCAGCGTGATGAACTTTGCCGAAGGTACCCGTTTGACTCCGGAGAAGCACAAGGCGCAGTCCTCACCCTACAAGCACTTGCTCAAGCCCAAAGCCGGCGCATTGGCGTTGGCGATGGATGCCATGGGTGAGCAGTTTCAATCACTGGTAGATGCCACCATTGTGTACCCCGAAGGTGTGCCCACGTTTTGGCAGTTTTTGTGCGGCAGAACGCCGCGAATTGTGATGCGTGTGCGCCAGGTGGCCATACCACTGGAGTTTTCAGCGGGCGATTACGAGGGCGACTCGGAGTTTCGCGGCACCTTTCACCGTTGGCTGGCCGATATTTGGGCTGAAAAAGATGCCCAGATCGACGTAGTGCTTAATGCCTAGCGCACAGCCCTGTATGGACATAGACCCTATCGAAGCCGTTGAATTTGCCAAAGAAAGTACATCGCAAAAACATCGCTGGTTAAACCCAGCGGTGGCCATCACGGTGGCTTTGCTGGCAACTTTCATGGGTATTTGCAAAGTTAAAGACGACAACATTGTGCAAGCCATGCAGCAGGCACAGGCAGACAAATTAGACCATTGGCAGTTTTATCAGGCCCGCAATATTCGCGCCGAGATCGCCAAGTCAACCCTGGTACAACTTGAGTTGCAAAAAATCACCGCCCAAGGCAAGCTCGCTGAGGCACTGGATACGCAGATAGCGATGTATCAGAAACTTGCGCAAGAGCAGGACCAGAAGAAGGTTGAACTTAAGGCGCAAGCTGAGCAGGATCAAATTAATTACGACGCCTTGAATTTCAAGGACGATCAGTTCGATCTGTCGGATGCGTCAATTGCCATTGCTATCGCTATGCTGGCAGTAGCCTCGCTAACCGAGCTTCCCTGGTTGTTCTTTTTGGCTTTGCTTCCCTCGGGATACGGTTTTTTTACCGGACTCTCAGGGCTGTTAGGCTGGGGATACCACCCCGAAGCGCTGATTAAGTTGCTGAGCTAGGCAAAGCAGCGCATACCACTTGCTCCTATCCGCGCAATGGGCGGTCAAGGTATTGCCCTCAGAGTGATTTCATCCAAGCGAACAAACACAAAGCCAGACTTTAGCAGCGCGAGAATACCTACCGACAGCCCCTCGGCTGAATCAGACGCGGGCTTATTCATATGGGCAATGATGATGTCGCCATCGCGAACGTGTGTGAGGCGATCTTTAATCGCTGACCTGCTGAGTGTCGCACCGGAGTCAGCGTTCACGGAAAACCCGGCAATGCCGTAGCCCATTTTCTCGATTTCCGTTACTGCCTCTGCGTCATATTCAGCAGTTGCGCCGCGATACCAGTGAGGTGGAACGCCAATCAGCGCCGTGATTGCATTGGCGCCTTCTGAGATCTCCCGCCGCAGATGGAGTAAGTCAGGTTCCCCTGGGATGCCGTATACCTTCCTGCCCACACCGATGACGGCGGGAATATGGTTTTCACCGTGGTTTTCAACTTCAAAGAGGTCAAGGTGTGTTTTGATGAGTGCCGTGCCAACAGGGTTTGCTACTAACCATTTTTTGGTTGCAAACAACGTCGCGTGTATTTGATTGCGGATTAGAAAATCAATCAGGTCGACATCGAATTTGCCGGAACAAGCGTCCAGCGTCAGAGCGACGCGCTTGCCTGCGACGGGAATAGGTGCGATGCGATCATGGATTTCTACTGGCTTTTGCGCGGCGACATACCCGCAATAGGACAAGCCGAAGATCAGAGGAATAAGTCCGGGTATTTTCATTATTTTGATTGCGCTAGTATCAAGCGCACATTCAGCGACAACCTTGGAGACAACGCAATGCAAAAGCCCGAGGCAGACAACCCGCGCAAAGAGTACCGGCCACGATTCGGGCGCCTATTGCTCGTATGCGGTTTGTCTGTTATTTTCTGCGGTGTGTTGGTTTGGTTTGCAGCAACGTACCTTACGAACTGCTGCGCGCCGTGATTTATGGGCACTAGCGGTAGTGTGCACAAGAAAAAGCCCGGCACTGGGCCGGGCCTTTAGCGAGCGTTACGCGCCTTACTTGGCGGACAAACATTCTTTCATGAATTTCTTGCGCTCGTCGCCCTTCATGTCTTTGGTCTTGGCATCGGCGTTACAGGTTTTCATTTTGTTTTGTTGGGTGGTGGCACCACCTTCGGCTGCGGCGGGCTTGGCACTCAGGCAGCTTTTCATGAAGGCTTTGCGCTCGTCGCCTTTGACGTCTTTTGTTTTTGCCTCTGCGTTGCAAGTTTTCATTTTGTTTTGTTGCGGCGTGGCTTTTTCATCCGCTGCATGGGCAGCGCCCATTGCCAAAGTCAAGCCCAAAGCCACCAGGGAAATTAGTTTTTTCATGCAAAGTCCTTCAAGTTATGTGACAGCCGGCGCAGCCGGGTGGTAATAAATCCACACAGGGATTCCAGCACATAACGCACCAAGCGGCAATGTGGATGACCCGAGCGCAAAGTAACAAAACG
>JBJOLD010000109.1:0-3642 GCA_046045765.1 Pseudomonadota bacterium
AAGGCATCATGGACGCAGAAGACGCCAAACTAGCCGTAGCCAGCGGTGCCGACGCCATTGTGGTGAGTAACCACGGTGGCCGTCAATTGGACGGAGCACCCAGCAGCATCGAGGCCCTGCCCGCCATCGTGGCTGAGGTAGGTAATCAAATTGAGGTGTGGATGGATGGAGGCATTCGCAGCGGGCAAGACGTGCTCAAGGCCTGGGCACTTGGGGCCAAGGGCGTGATGATTGGCCGCGCCATGGTCTACGGCCTGGGTGCGAGGGGAGAGGCCGGCGTGACCAAAGCGCTGCAAATCATCCACAAAGAGCTCGACATTACTATGGCCTTCTGTGGCCACACCAATATTCAACATGTCGACGCGCGAATTCTTATTCCCGGAACCTATCCTGTCTGAAAAAGACCGGCGCGTGCTTGCCCTACCTGTTTCAGGGCGCGGTCATACAAAAGGCACGCCAGGCGGCATGCCACACATCCGTCGGATTGCACATCTGGACATGGACGCTTTTTACGCGTCGGTGGAGCTGCTGCGCTATCCACAACTCAAGGGCTTACCCGTGGTGATTGGTGGCGGGCGCAGACGTGAAGATGATTTGCTGGGCCGCTTGCGGACTGCAAGGCCCGACCAAGAATGGTCAGAAGAAGCGCTACACCGCATCCCGGTCAATTTTTTCCCCCTACTCAGGGACTACACCGGACGCGGCGTGATTACCACCGCCACCTACGCCGCGCGCCAGTTTGGCGTGGGCTCTGCCATGGGGCTGATGAAAGCCGCCAAACTGTGCCCGCAGGCCATTCTTTTACCGGTGGACTTTACGCAGTACCGCCACTACTCGCAGCGCTTCAAGGCCATCATTACCGACATTGCGCCGCTAATGGAAAACCGGGGCGTGGACGAGGTGTACATCGACTTTACCAACGTGCCAGGTGGCCAGCGCGAAGCCGGCCGGGTGCTGGCGCGCCTGATTCAAAAAGCCATTTTTATTGATACTGGCCTCACCTGCTCGGTGGGCGTGGCACCCAACAAACTGCTGGCCAAAATGGCCAGCGAGTTCAACAAGCCCAACGGCATTGCCATCGTGATGGAAGACGATCTGGCTGACAAAATATGGCCGCTGGCCTGCCGCAAGATCAACGGCATTGGCCCCAAAGCGGATGCCAAGCTACAAAGCTTGGGCATCAGCACCATTGCGCAGTTGGCTGAGAAAGACCTGCAGTGGCTGATAGACCACTTTGGCCAGCGCACCGGGGCGTGGATGCATGACGCAGCGCACGGCCGGGACGACCGCCCGCTGTCGATGGACAGCGAGCCGGTCAGCATCAGCCGCGAAACGTCTTTCGAGCGCGATCTGCACGCCGTGCGCGACAAAGCCGAGCTGGGCGCCATCTTCACCCGGCTGTGCGAACAGCTGGCCGACGACCTGCACCGCAAAGGTTATGTGGGCAAAACCATTGGCATCAAGCTGAAATACGACGACTTCAAAACCGTGACCCGCGACCTGACCATTGCCACACCCACGGCCAACGCCAAGCTGATTCGCCAGACTGCCGGGCAGTGCCTGAAGCGTGCACCGCTGGACAAGCGGCTGCGCCTTCTTGGGGTGAAAATTAGTGCGCTAGTCCCCGTGGATAGTGCGCAAGCAGCTACTAATTTAGTAGCAACCGACATCATGGATACCACCGGCATGCTGTTTTAGCCAGGCCGTGACATCGGCATCGCGCGCGGTTTTAAGGGCTTGGTAAGCCACTTCGGCCTCGGAGTAGCGGCGGCGCAGAAAGTTGAGCCACTGCTTCATTCGCCCAGCGCGCTTTTTGGCGTCCAGCTGGCTGCACACGATGTGCCAGAACGGGTGCATCAGCGCCAGCACCTCGCCCCAGGGTACTGCATCTGGCACACCCACGGAATTGCCGCCCATCAACTCGCCCCGAATAGCCCGCGCCAGCCCCGGGTCCACCACAGCGCCGCGCCCCAGCATCACGCTGGTACAGCCCGACTCCCGCATGCAGGCCTGCGCGTCGGCCACGGTCCATATCTCGCCATTGGCCACGACAGGAATAGTTACTGCCGCACGGATGTCCGCAATGCGGTGCCAATAGGCTGGTGGGGTGTAGGCCTGTGATTTGGTGCGGGCGTGCACCACCAGTTCATCCGCACCACTCTCTGCAATAGCCAGCGCGCATTCCACCGCCCGAGAGTCGTCCATGTAGCCCAGTCGCATCTTGGCCGACACCGGCATGTGTGCAGGCACGGCGCGGCGTACAGCGGCCACTATGGTTGCGATGGTTTCGGGAGTATCAAGCAGCATGGCCCCGCCGCCGTGGCGATTGACCACCTTGGCCGGACAGCCAAAGTTCAGGTCAATACCCTCGGGCCCTAGCGATGCCAAAAGCGCCGCGTTTTCAGCCAGACACACCGGGTCAGAGCCCAGTAACTGCGCGCGCACCGGCACCCCGGCACGCGTGCGACCGCCATTCAACAATTCAGGCACGATGCGCAAAAAAACCCGCTCAGGCAGCAGCTGGTCGGTAATGCGGATGAACTCAGACACGCAGCGATCGTACCCACCCGCGCGCGTCAGGATGTCGCGCAGCACAAAGTCGAGCAGGCCCTCCATGGGGGCTAAAAGAATAGTCACGCCCGGATTGTCGCTGTTAGCAGTGGGCCCCGCCGCCCGCGTCACTCTCACCAAGTCCAACCGCATAGACCACCTGATGCTCAACCAGCCCAGAGCGAAAAACACCAAGCACCCCAGGTTCTGGCACAACCTGGGTGGTGTGCTCACGTAGAGTCAATGGAACTGCAAGTATTTCAGTGCTGGCATGGCGCTGAAGACCTTCAGTGGGACCGCCATTTTGACTTGCTGGCCGGCATGTGATGCAGCTGATGGACTAGGTCGCACTTGGCTCGCTTTTACTGCCGCGCGGTGCGAGTGTTACCCGGCAGTGCCTGGGGATGGCTGGTTCTAAACGGGTTGATGTCCAGCCCACCGCGGCGGGTGTAGCGTGCATACACGCTGAGTTTGAGCGGCTTGCAGCGGCTCCAAATGTCCATGAAGATGCGCTCTACGCACTGCTCGTGAAATTCGTTGTGGTTGCGAAAACTCACCAGGTACTGCAGCAGCCCTTCTTGGTCAATCGCGCGCCCGGTATAGCTGATTTGCACGCTGCCCCAGTCGGGCTGGCCCGTCACCAGGCAATTGCTTTTAAGCAGGTTGCTGACCAACACTTCGGTCACTGGCGACTCTTCATCGGCCACGCTGAGCAACTCGGGTGCAGGCTGGTAGCGGGTGCACTCCACGTCCAGCCGGTCCAGGTTGAGCCCATCCAACTCGTACACCGGCTCACGGTCAAACAGCTCGGGCAGCACCAGCTTCACACCCACACTGGCCTGCATGGGCCCGCCAGCCCACACCGCGGCGCTGATGTCGGTGCGAATACGGCGCTGCACCCCGGCGGCATCGGCAAACACGGTGTTGCTGAACGAGTTCAGGTACAGCTTGAACGATTTGCTTTCTACCAGATGCGTGGTCTCGCACGGCACGGTGATGTGGGCCAGTGCCACCTGCGGCTTGCCGCGCGGGTTGAGCCAGCTCAGCTCAAACGCCGTCCACATGTCAGCGCCGAAAAAAGGCGCGTTGGTC
>JBJOLD010000110.1:0-3823 GCA_046045765.1 Pseudomonadota bacterium
AACTACAAGGCCGAGGCCTTGTTCTCCGAGTTTGACGCGCACTCCACCGAGGCGCTCGCGTCCATGGAAGTCACTGCCAAGGTGGCAGGGCGCATGATGCTCAAGCGCGTGATGGGCAAGGCCAGCTTCTGTACTTTGCAAGATGCATCGTTTGGCCCCAGTGGTGGAAGGATTCAGATCTACGTGAAGGGTGAGGACGTGGGCGCCGAGCTGTACGAGCGATTTAAGCATTGGGACCTGGGCGACATCGTGGCCGCAGAGGGCAAAGTGTTCAAAACCAAAACCGGCGAGTTGTCGATTCACGCCACCAGCGTGCGCCTGTTGACCAAGAGCCTGCGCCCCATGCCCGACAAGTTTCACGGCATTGCAGACCAAGAAGTGAAATACCGCCAGCGCTATGTCGATCTGATGACAGATGAGGCAACGCGCAAGCGGTTTGTGGCGCGCAGCAAGGCCGTGAGCGGCCTGCGCGACTTTATGGTGCAACACGGCTTTTTGGAAGTCGAAACCCCCATGCTGCACCCCATCCCTGGCGGTGCCAACGCCAAGCCGTTCACCACGCACCACAACGCGCTGGACCAGCAAATGTTCTTGCGCATTGCGCCCGAGCTGTATTTAAAGCGCCTGATTGTGGGTGGGTTTGACCGCGTGTTTGAGATCAACCGCAGCTACCGCAACGAAGGTATCAGCGTGCGCCACAACCCCGAGTTCACCATGATGGAGTTCTACGCGGCTTATTGGAACTACCAGCACTTGATGGACTACACAGAGGCGCTAATTCGCGACGCTGCCCAGCGCGCTACGGGCAGTTTGCTCCTGAGCTACGCAGGCAAGCCCGTCGACCTGAGCCAACCGTTTGAGCGCCTGACCATTGTGCAAGCCATCCGCAAATACACCGAAGCCGGTGACAACGTCGAGAGCGCCGAGTGGCTGACCAACGCACTCAAGAAGCTGGGCCTGAACGAAACAAAAAACAAACTCGCAGGCCGCACCCTTGCCAGCCTGCAGGTGCTGTACTTTGAAGAAACCGTGGAAGAGAAGCTATGGAATCCCACCTTCATCATGGAGCACCCCACCGAAATATCGCCACTGGCTCGCGCCAACGACGACCGCCCCGAAGTCACCGAGCGTTTTGAGCTCTACATCACTGGCCGCGAATTCGGCAACGGCTTCAGCGAGCTCAACGACGCTGAAGACCAGGCCGCACGCTTCCAGGCCCAAGTGACTGCCAAAGACAGCGGCGACGACGAAGCCATGCACTTTGACCACGACTTTGTACGCGCCCTAGAATACGGTATGCCCCCCACCGGTGGTTGCGGCATTGGCATTGACCGCTTGATGATGCTGCTGACCGACAGTGCCAGCATCCGCGACGTGATTCTGTTCCCCGCCTTGCGCCGCGAATCCTAGTCCGTTAAGCCGATTTTTTAAGTCAAATAGGCCTCTAGCCCCTGTACAGCATGCGTAATCAGCTATGAAAACTATAGCGCCTGACGTACTGCCGTATCTGCGTGGCTACTCTGCCGAGACGGTACAGCAGGTGGCAGACCTGCTGGAAGGCGGCAAGGTGGGCCCCTGGCTGCTGCGCAAATACCCACAAGGCCATGGCCTGCGCACCGACCGCGCGTTGTTCGACCATGTGCAGGGCCTGAAGCTGGAGTTTCTCAAAGGCGCAGATGCGGTGAGCAAAGTGGCTTTTGACAGCAAGCTGCAGGTCGTCAAAAACGCGTTGGGCACGCACACTACGGTGTCGCGTGTGCAGGGCTCCAAGCTCAAGGCCAAGCGCGAGATTCGCATTGCGTCGATGTTCAAAGACGCACCGCCCGAATTTTTAAGCATGATCGTGGTGCACGAATTAGCCCACTTGCGCGAGCGCGACCACGACAAAGCTTTCTACCAGCTGTGCACCTACATGGAGCCCAATTACCATCAGCTGGAGTTTGAGGTGCGGGTGTACCTTACCCACTTGGAGCACTCTGGCGAGCGGCTATGGGCCCAGCAAACAGCTTAGCTACGACTGGTACATGCAGGGATAACCCTGCACCATAGAAAAAGGCCTCTCACGAGGCCTTTTTCTATGCATGGGCAGCATTATTGCGCCATGGCTTTCTTATGCTTTGCCTTTTTAGACTTCTTGGAGGTCTTGTGGCTGGCCTTCTTGACTTTGGTCATTTTGGCGGGCTTGGCGCTTGGCATCGCGGCTGGCTGTGCAACTGGCATAGGGGCAGCGGCCACTGCAGGTGCAGCTACAGGAGCGGCAGGTTGGGTTTGAGCAACAGCAAAACCAGCTAAAGTGGTCAATGCGGCAACAGCGATCAAAGACTTGAATTTCATTTATTTCCCTAAATAGAGTGAGGATTTATATATACAGAATCGTAACATGGAGAGAGAGGCTAGCTCAGACATAGGCTATCTGTGCGTGTGAACACCTCTTTACCCATAATAAAGACCATCGCGCACTGCACTGACTCAAGAAGGTCGGAGTTGGCGCGACTTTTTAACCACCAGTGCGTTTGACGGCATAGCCCTGCGTGCGCAACACTGTAATGATACGGTCACAGTGATCGCCCTGCACTTCAATCGTGCCGTCTTTCACGGTACCGCCTGAGCCGCATGAAGCCTTGAGTTGTTTGCCCAATGCTGCAATTGCAACATCATCTAGCGGCAGGCCTCGCACCAAGGTCACGCCCTTGCCAGCGCGGCCTTTAGTCTCACGCGAGACGCGCACCACACCATCACCCACCGGGCGCTGCACCGCTTTGCAGACACATGCTGCCATGGCTTGACGGCAGGCTGGGCAGGTGCGCCCCACATCAGTGGAATACACCAAGCCACCTAGATCAGAAAAAGACCGTGTCGCCATGTTGCTGGGCCAACGCTATTGGCGACAAATTGCTGAGATATCAGCGTACGACGATTTCCGCGCGGCGATTACGCGGCTCATTCACATTCGGCTCGGTGGGCACTACGGGTTCCCGCTCGCCGCGGCCCACTGCTTCGATCAAGTCAGGATTGAAACCTTGAGATATGAGCAAATCGCGCACCACGAGCGCACGCTGCAGTGACAACGCATCGTTGTTCGCTGGCAAGCCGACCCGGTCGGTATGCCCCACCACAACCAATTCGCCGCCAGCTCGCGCTCTTGCCTGTGCGAGGATATTTGGGAGTTGGGCCTGCGAATTTGGCGTGAGACGGGAGGTACCAGTTTCAAACTGCAAAACAAAGCGCTGCTCTGGGGGCAATTGCATTGCAAGCATGGCACCGTGACGTTTCTGCACGTTTTGGGCAGTGGTTACATCCAGTTTAACGGTACCGTCTTTATGCACTTCTGCCACTTGGTAAGGCTTGGCCAGCACCTGAGACCTGGACTGGGACTGCACCGACACTGAGGTAGCCCGCCCTTGGGCATCCGGTAACAAAGTGACACGCGTGGCTGGAGCGCAAGCGCTCAAAACTGCCGTCATTACACAGACAATCACACATAAAGCACTCCAACGGCTCAGCCTAGAAACGTCGCTCATAGAACCTCCACAATAAAGTCTGTGCCACGCACGCTGACGGTAGAAGAAGGCGTAGTGACCTTGACATTTTCAGGGGAAAGTTTACCCAACACACCCGTCACCATGCGAATGGTGCCCTACACTACGCGCACGCCCAAACTACCTGTTTGCGTAGTGGAATCGAATTGAAAGCGGGTTAAATCAACTTGTGCATTTGGGCCAACGGTGAGCTGGGTACCGTCACGAAGCGTCATCACGGCGATGCCATCGGTACCGGTCATGATGCGCTCGGTTTCAGCAACGCCTCCACCAGACTTAGCGTC
>JBJOLD010000123.1:0-13381 GCA_046045765.1 Pseudomonadota bacterium
TTCGCCATTCAGAGCTGAGTTGCCATCGACCTTGTCGACTCTGATCAACTTTCACGACTGCCAATATGACCGAATCTACCGGCCACACCAAGCCAGCTAACCCTGTTGTCTCGTTCGACCAAGCGCAAATTTTGGCGCAAGCACTGCCCTATATCCGCAAGTTCCATGGCAAAACCATGGTCATCAAATACGGCGGCAACGCGATGACCGACCCCGCTTTGCAAAAAGCGTTTGCCGAAGACGTAGTGTTGCTCAAGCTGGTGGGTATTAATCCAGTAGTGGTGCACGGCGGTGGGCCGCAAATTGAGAATGCGCTCAAGCGCTTGGGGAAAAAAGGCGAATTTATTCAAGGCATGCGGGTCACTGATGCCGAGACCATGGAAGTGGTGGAATGGGTACTAGGCGGTGAAGTGCAGCAAGATATTGTTGGCTTGATTAACCAAGCTGGCGGCAAAGCGGTGGGCCTTACTGGCCGCGACGGTGCCATGATCCGCGCCCAAAAGCTTAAGATGTTTGATAACGCAGACCCCACCATTGAGCACGATGTAGGCCAGGTGGGCGACATCGTGAGTGTTGACCCTAGCGTGGTCAAAGCGCTGCAAGATGACGCTTTCATTCCCGTAATCAGCCCTATCGGTTTTGGAGAAGCTAACGAGAGCTACAACATCAACGCTGACGTAGTGGCAGCCAAGCTGGCGACCGTGCTCAAGGCTGAAAAACTAATGATGTTGACTAACATCAGCGGCGTTCTCGACAAGGCTGGTCAGTTGCTTACCGACCTCACAGCGCGTCGCATCGACGAGTTGTTTGCTGACGGCACCATCAGTGGTGGCATGTTGCCCAAGATTGCAGGCGCGCTGGACGCAGCCAAGAGCGGTGTGAATTCGGTGCATATTATTGATGGTCGGGTGCCGCATGTGTTGCTACTGGAAATTTTGACCGATCAGGCTTTTGGTACCATGATTCGGTCACACTAATTGCTATAAAAGATATAGCTGCTTACGCACATTCCACGGGGGCTAAGGACCTAAATCATCATGAGATTGCTGCTGGTAGAGGACGATGTCATGGTGGCTAGCGGTATTAAGCTGGGGCTATCGGATGCGGGTTATGCCGTGGATTGGGTTGGTAGCGCCGAACGTGCGCTAGAAGTTACGGCGATAGAAAGCTTTGATATTGCTGTGGTAGATATTGGCTTGCCAGGGTTAAACGGTCTGGCCCTCACCCAAATGCTGCGCAAAGCCGGGTCTGCCATGCCGGTGCTGGTGCTTACCGCCCGAGATGCTTTGCACGACCGCGTGCAAGGTTTGGATCAAGGGGCTGACGATTACATGGTCAAACCCTACGAATTGCCCGAGTTGCTGGCGCGCCTGCGCGCTTTGCTGCGGCGCTCGCAGGCCGCTACTTCGGCTGTACTTAGTTTTGGCCCTCTGGAGTTGGACACAGCGTTGCGGCAAGCCCGCATTCGTTTGCCGACCGAGCCTGCGCCTGTGTTGATCGAGCTGGGTCCTCGAGAGTGGACGGTGATGGAATACATCTTGATGCAACTGCCCAAGCCCACCAACAAAGACAAATTGCTGCAGGCTCTCACCGGTTGGGACAAGGAGATAACTCCCAATGCCATAGAAGTCTACATTTCCCGGATGCGTGCCAAGCTAGAGCCCTATGGCATCGCACTGCGCGCGATTCGCGGGTTTGGCTATCGCTTAGAGTTGGTGCCTACAATTTCGGGTGTCCCGCCAGCGTGAGTACGCCTGTCGGCATGCAAACCGGCTTGCGCAGGCGCTTGATGGTGCTGCTTTTGGTGCCGCTGCTGCTGCTTTCGGTGCTCAATACTTGGTTTGATGTTCGCTCTGCCGACAATGCAGCATTGCAGCAAGATCGCCAATTGCTTGGCTTGGTGCCATTGCTGGCTGATTCGGTAGTGTCAGGCGGCAGTGCTGAGAACCCGCTGTTGCTTATGGCACCTGCCATTGACGATTTCCTCACCACGCGCCCTGACGCGGCGGCTATCGCAGTAGTGGATATGCAAGGGCGAGTGTTGACTGGCGCAGCCTGGTTGACGGGGCTACCCCCCACTACGGGCGATGCCGAGTTTGCCAGTGAAGAGTTCGAGGGCACCACGTTTCGCATCGTCAGCCAGCGTGCACGTACTGCAGCGGGGGAGCTGACACTGCGCATTGCGGACGGATCCGACCCGCGCCAGCAGTGGCTGCGTCAGTTGTGGCTCAAGGTGGCTCTGCCGAATCTGGTGTTGGCTATTGCTGGATTTTTTGCCTTGAATTGGGCCGTACGCGTGGCGTTGCGCCCCTTGATGGTGCTCAAAGAAGAGCTGGAGCACCGCTCACCCCGCGATCTGTCTGCGCTGGACGAGCAGACTTCACCAGAAGAAGTGCGGCCCTTGGTGGCGTCGCTGAACCGGTTGTTCAATTTGGTGAATGCCCAGGCCGAGAGTCAACGCCGTTTTGTGGCAGATGCTGCCCACCAATTGCGCACGCCGCTGGCTGCCTTGCAGGCTCAAGTTGAAGCTTGGGCGCAGGCGGTAAGTTCTGAAAAATATATGCAAAATGATCTGCCAGCCCATACGCAGCGTGCGCAAGCCGCTATTACTTTGAGAGCAGATCAAATCTTCAAACTGCGCCAGGCTACGCGTCGCACATCGCAATTGGCAAGTCAACTATTGGCTCTGTCACGCGCCGACGCCCGCAGTGCCGCAGTCGTGCCTATGCAGCGTGTGGACCTGCAGCAGTTGTGTGAGGTGGTGCTGGAGTCAGCGCTGGATGCCGCCACAGACAAAAGCATTGATTTGGGGCTGGAGACCGAGCCTGCGCATGCTACCGGGTACGAGTGGCTGTTACGTGAGCTGTTGAGCAATTTGGTAGATAACGCTGTGCGATACACGCAGACAGGGGGGCGTATCACGTTGCGGTGCGGCTTTGTAACTGGCAAAACTGAGCTGCCGTTTTTGGAGGTGGAAGATGACGGGCCTGGGATTGCCGTGGATGAGCGTGCGAATGTACTTGAGCGGTTTTACCGTGTACCTGGAACAGTGGGCGAGGGCAACGGTTTGGGGTTAGCTATTGCTGCTGAAATTGCACGGGTCCACCAAGGCACGCTGGTGATGGATGATGGCACTCATGGGCGCGGCCTGCGGGTGCAGCTGCTGCTCAATGGGTCGTAGCGTACCGCTGTGCGAGAATCTTTTTAACCAATGTTTTGTACGCTATGCCAGACGCACCATCCCCTTCGCGCAAGCGCCCCAAGCCCGGCGAGCGCCGTGTGCAAATCCTTCAAATGCTGGCCAGCATGCTGGAGCAACCAGCCGGCGAGCGCATTACCACCGCGTCGCTAGCGGCGCGCCTTGGGGTCAGTGAGGCAGCGCTGTACCGTCACTTTGCTAGCAAAGCGCAAATGTTCGAGGGCTTGCTTGAGTTCATCGAGCAATCGGTTTTCACACTGATCAACCAAATTAATGCCCGCGAAGCAGCCACGTCCGGCGAGTCTGTGGCTATGGGCAAGCGCCAGGTGGCACTGGTAGTTGCCATGTTGATGCAGTTTGCTGAACGCAACCCTGGCATGGCACGTGTGATGGTGGGCGATGCACTGGTGTTTGAGAATGAGCGCCTGCAGCAGCGCATGAACCATTTTTTTGACAAAGTGGAAGCCGCTTTTAAGCAAAGTCTACGTACGGTACCCATAGCCGGATCGCTCACGCCTACCGTGGATGCGCAAGTCTGTGCCGGGGTGTTAGTGGCTTTTGTTACGGGGCGGTTGCAGCGTTTTGTACGCTCTGGCTTCAAGCGCGCACCTTCTGAGCACCTCGATGCAGCCTTAAATGTGTTGCTCGGGTAGACCTTTGATAGGTTAAAAATAACCACTAAATTGCAGGGGTTTTAGTGGTTTTCTCCGGAAATGCTGCAAAATAGCACGATCGTTCTATTTTGAGTCATTGTCTGTCCATGTCCTCTCATGTTTCCATCGCCAAGACCGCCACGCGCACCATGCACAAAGGGCAGCAAACCAAGCAGGCCATCATCGATGCAGCTTTGGGGTTGGCTACTCAAATTGGGTTGGAGGGGTTAAGTATCGGCGCTTTGGCCGAAGTCATGGGCATGAGCAAGTCGGGCGTGTTTGCCCATTTTGGCTCTCGCGAAGAGCTGCAAATTTCCGTCGTCCGCGAATACCACGACCGGTTTGAGAGCGAGGTGTTTTACCCCGCAGTGCAGCAGCCTCGCGGCATAGAACGCTTGCGCACGCTGTTTGCTAATTGGATGAACCGCACTTCGGTAGAAATTGACTCCGGCTGTTTGTACATCAGTGGTGCTGTGGAGTTTGACGATCGTCCAGGCCCGGTGCGCGATGCGCTGGCTAGCTCAGTGAAAACCTGGCTCAGCGCCCTGCTGCGCGCGATTGAGCTTGCAAAGCAATGCGGCCATTTGCGCCCCGATGCCGATGAGGGCCAGATGGCGTTCGAGATCCACGGCCTGATTTTGGCGCTGCATTACGAAGCTCGTTTCCTTAAAAGCCCAGGTTCTATTCAGCGCGGCCATCAAGGCTTTGAGAATATTTTGCTGCGCTACGGCGCTTCTGACGCGCTTGCCGCAACCCATTCACTTTCCATCGTTTCCTAAGGAGATCCTCAAATGCCCAGCTATACCCCCCCTCTGCGCGATATGCAGTTTGTCATGCATGAAGTGTTCAATGTTGTCGGCGATTTACAGGGCATACCCAAGCATGCGGACATTGATGCAGACACCATCAATGCCGTATTGGAGGAAGGTGGCAAGTTCGCCTCTGAAGTGGCCTTCCCATTGAACATTAGCGGCGACACAGAGGGTTGCACGATTGACCAAACCACCCACGCCGTCACCACACCCAAAGGTTTCAAAGAAGCCTACAAGCAATATGTGGATGGCGGCTGGGCGGCATTGGGTTGCAGCACTGAGTTCGGCGGCCAAGGCTTGCCGCTGGTGGTGAACCAGTTATTTTATGAAATGCTCAACAGTGCCAACCAGGCCTGGACCATGTACCCCGGTCTCACCCACGGAGCGTATGCCGCGCTGGAAGCCCACGGCACGCCAGAGCAAAAAAACACTTACCTGCACAAAATGACCAGCGGCGAATGGACGGGGTCCATGTGCCTGACCGAGCCGCATTGCGGAACCGACCTGGGCCTGATGCGTACCAAGGCCGAGCCACAGGCTGACGGCACCTACCGTATCACCGGCAATAAAATTTTCATCAGCGCCGGTGAGCACGACATGGCCGACAACATTATCCATTTGGTGTTGGCCCGTTTGCCCGATGCGCCTCCCGGCATCAAAGGCATCAGCCTGTTTATCGTTCCCAAAATGCATGTGAATAAAGACGGCACGCTGGGTGAGCGCAACGGAATTTACTGCGGTGGCCTGGAACACAAAATGGGCATCAGGGCCAACGCCACTTGCCAAATGGTGCTAGACGGTGCTGTGGGTAGCATGGTGGGGCAGCCCAACAAGGGCATGCAGGGCATGTTTGTGATGATGAATGCTGCGCGCCTGGGTGTGGGCAACCAGTCGCTCGGTCTGACCGAAGTGGCGTTTCAGAACGCCTTGGCCTACGCCAAAGACCGCATTCAAATGCGCAGCCTCACCGGTCCCAAAGCCAAAGACAAACCCGCTGACCCCATCATCGTGCACCCCGATGTGCGCAAGATGCTACTCACTGCCAAAGCCTACGCTGAAGGCGGCCGTGCGCTCATGTGCTACAGCTCTATGCTGTTGGAAAAAGAGCATAACCACCCCGATGAAAAAGTACGCAAAGACGCTGGCGAAATGCTGGCTTTGCTCACACCCATCGTCAAAGCGTTTATCACCGACAACGGCCATATTTCCACCAACGCTTGTATGCAAGTGTTCGGCGGTCACGGCTTTATCAAAGAGTGGGGCATGGAGCAGCTGGTGCGTGACAACCGCATCAACATGATTTACGAGGGCACCAACACCATCCAGTCACTGGACCTGCTGGGGCGCAAGATTTTGGGCAACAACGGTGCCACGTTGCAAAAATTCGGCAAGCTCATTGGCAAACTGGTCGCTGAAGAAGGCGTGAACGAGAAGATGGCCGAGTTCATCAACCCCATTGCCATGCTGGGCGACCAGATGACCAAGTTCACCACCGAAATTGGTTTCAAAGGTTTCCAAAACCCTGACGAAGTGGGCGCTGCAGCGGTGGACTACTTGCGCGTGGCAGGTCACTTGGTGTTTGGCTACTTCTGGGCGCGCATGGCACAAGTGGCTTTACGTGAAATTGCCAGTGGCAACACCGACCAGTTTTATGTCGCCAAGCTGCAAACCGCGCGCTTCTACTTTGCCAAGCTGTTCCCCGAGACTGCAACACTGATGCGCACTGCACGCACAGGCAGCAAGGCCTTGATGGATACCGACGCGGCGTTGGCTTAAACCAAAGAGACCACCATGACTCGCACCGTCATTGCATTGGCGCTCGGGCTTTATGCACTCTCTGCCACAGCGCAAATGACGCCGGTAGGACTGTGGAAAACCGTCAGTGACAAAGATGGCACACCGCAGTCCGAGGTGCGCATTGCGGACAACGGCGGTGTGCTCAGTGCCACGCTGGTTAAGGTTTACCGCCCTACGTTTAAGGGCGATGAGGTCTGCGTTGAATGTAAAGACGACCGCAAAGACAAGCCCATCATCGGGCTGGAATTGATGCGCGGCCTGAAGAAGACCGACGGCAAAGACGTGTGGGAGGGCGGCACCATTGTGGAGCCTGACTCCGGCACGGTTTACAAGGCCAAAGTCATTCCCATTGAGGGCGGTGCCAAGCTGGAAATGCGTGGCTTTGTGGGCTTTGCGCTGTTGGGGCGCACCCAAACCTGGATTCGCATCCAGTAACTCATTTTTATAGAAAACACTATGTCCCGTTTTACTGTTCGCAAAGTTGCCGTGCTGGGTGCCGGTGTGATGGGTGCGCAAATTGCTGCGCACTTGGTCAATGTCAAAGTACCCGTGGTGCTGTTTGACCTGCCCGCTAAAGAAGGTGCCAAAAACGGCATCGTCACCAAAGCGGTCGAAGGTTTGAAGAAACTCAAGCCCGCGCCCTTGGGTGTGGCGGCTGATGCGGTGCTGATTCAGCAAGCCAATTACGAAGAACACATGGAGCAACTGCGCGACTGTGACCTCATCATCGAGGCCATCGCTGAGCGCATGGACTGGAAGCTTGATCTGTACAAAAAGATTGCTCCGTTTATTGCACCGCACGCCATTGTTGCGTCCAACACTTCGGGTCTGTCGATCACCAAACTGTCCGAGGCATTGCCCGAAGAAATCAAACCACGCTTCTGCGGCATCCACTTTTTCAACCCACCGCGCTACATGGCATTGGTGGAGCTGATCAACACGCCCACCACCGCCCCTGACAACCTGGACGCGCTGGAAGCCTTTGTCACCAGCACGCTGGGCAAGGACGTGGTGCGCGCCAAAGACTCGCCTAACTTTATTGCCAACCGCGTGGGCATTGCCGGCATGTTGACCACCATGAAAGAGGTGGAAAACTATGGCCTCACCTACGACGTGGTGGACGACTTGACGGGCAAGAAGCTGGGCCGTGCCAGTTCCGGCACCTTCCGTACCGCCGACGTGGTAGGTCTGGACACCATGGCCCACGTGATCAAGACTTTGCAAGACACGCTGAGTATCGAGACAGACCCTTTTTACGCCAGCTTTGCCACGCCCGAGGTGCTCAAGACTTTGTTGGAGGTGGGCAACCTGGGTCAGAAGACCAAAGCCGGTTTCTTTAAGAAGGTGGGCCGCGATGTATCCCGCTTCGACCTGGCCAGCAAGAGCTATGTACCCGCAGGCGAGAAGGCCGACGAGGTGTATGGTCGCATGCTCAAAAAACCCGCAGGCGAGCGGCTGAAACTGTTGCGCAATTCTGAAGGCGCACAGGGGCAGTTTTTGTGGGCTATTTTGCGCAACGCATTCCATTACGCAGCCGTGCATTTGGTATCGATTGCCGACAACGCCCGCGATGTGGACTTTTGCATGCGTTGGGGCTTTGGCATGAAGCAAGGCCCATTTGAGCTTTGGCAAGAGGCTGGTTGGCTGGAAGTGGCCAACATGGTCAAAGAAGACATTGACGCGGGCAAAGCTTTGTGCAGCGCGCCACTGCCCGACTGGGTGTTCAATGGCCCTGTGGCTGAATCGAACAATGGAGCGGGTGGTGTGCACACACCGCAAGGTTCGTGGAACCCCACCACGGGGCAGTTTGTGCCCGTGCGCAATTTGCCGGTGTACGCACATCAGCACTTCCCTGAGAGTGTGTTGGGTGCGAATGCCCCCTCTGCCGCTACTGCAGGCACAACGCTGCATGAGGACGAAGCCATCCGTTTGTGGACGCTGGACGCGGACCAAGATGGGCCATCCGGTGGCCAGGTGTTGATTGCCAGTATCAAAACCAAGATGCACGCCATCGGCCCCGGTGTGGTCGAAGGGCTGATGATGGCGCAAGAGATGGCCGAAAAAGACTACCAGGGTCTGGTGATTTGGTCGCCCGACGAGATGTTCTCTGCGGGTGCGGATCTGCAGTCCATGCTGCCTGCTTTTATGATGGCCGGTGTCAGCGCCATTGACGGGGCTGAGGCAGAAATGCAGCAGGCCATGCTGAAGCTGCGCTACTCCAACGTGCCGGTGGTGTCGGCCGTGCGTGGTTTGGCACTGGGTGGCGGTTGCGAGTTGGCGGTGTACTCCAGCAAGCGCGTGGTAGCGATGGAAAGCTACATGGGACTGGTGGAAGTGGGCGTGGGCTTGGTGCCCGGTGCAGGCGGCCTGACTTACATTGCCCGTCGCGCAGCTGAAAACGCCGCCGCATCGACCGGCAAAGACATTGTTCCTTTCCTGACCGAAGGCTTCACAGCCGCCGCCATGGCCAAGGTGGGCACCGGCGCGCTGGAGTCTCGCCAACTGGGCTACCTGCTGGACAGCGATGTGGTTGTGGCGCACAAAGATGAGTTGCTGTTTATTGCCATCAACGAAGCTAAGGCCATGTTTGCCTCTGGCTACCGCGCGCCACACAAGCGCCAGTTTGCCGTGGCCGGACGCAGTGGCGTTGCCACCATCAAAGGATCGCTGGTCAATATGCGCGACGGTGGCTTTATCAGCGCGCACGACTTTCACATTGCCGGCTTGATTGCCGAAGTGGTGTGTGGCGGGGATGTGGATGCGGGCTCAATGGTCACCGAGGAATACCTGATGACCCTGGAGCGCAAAGCGTTCTGTTCGCTGCTGACCAACGCTAAAACCCAAGAGCGCATCATGGGAATGATGTCCACCGGCAAGCCGGTGCGAAATTAATAGCCGAAAGACTGATATGAAACAAGTTCAAGAAGCCTATATCGTTGCCGCCACGCGCACCCCCATCGGGCGTTCGCACCGCGGATTTTTTCGCAATACCCGTCCGGATGATTTGCTGGTCAAGGCGCTGCAATCTGCGTTGGCGCAGGTGCCCAGCCTCGATCCAAAATCGATTGAGGACATCATTTGCGGATGCGCCATTCCTGAAGGCGCGCAGGGCCTGAACATTGCGCGTGTTGGTGCGGTGCTGGCCGGTTTGCCCACCAGCGTGGGCGGCATCACCGTTAACCGCTTTTGCGCATCGGGCCTGAGCGCAGTGCAAATGGCTGCGGACCGCATCCGTGTGGGTGAGGCCGATGTGATGATTGCCGCTGGCGTGGAAAGCATGAGCATGGTGCCCATGATGGGCAACACGCCATCGCTGTCCCCCGCCATTTTTCAGAACGATGACGTGGGCATTGCTTACGGCATGGGCCTGACCGCAGAGAAGGTGGCCAACCAGTGGAAGGTAAGCCGCGACGCACAAGACGCCTTTGCCGTGGAATCCCACAAGCGGGCACTGGCTGCGCAAGCACGTGGCGACTTTGCGGGCGAGATTACTCCTGTGGATGTGGTGGACCGTGCGCCTAACTTGGATACCGGCGAAGTGGTTGAGACCCGCCGCACCGTGTCTATGGACGAAGGCGCACGCGCTGACACCACGCTCGAAGGCCTGGGCAAGCTGCGCACCGTGTTCGCGGCGCGTGGCTCGGTCACCGCAGGCAACAGCTCGCAAACGTCCGACGGTGCAGGCGCGTTGATTTTGGTCAGCGAAAAAGCCCTCAAGCAATACGGCTTGACGCCACTCGCGCGCTTTGTGAGTTACGCGTCCAAAGGCGTGCCCCCCAGCATCATGGGCATCGGGCCGATTGAGGCGATTCCTGCTGCGCTGCGGTATGTGGGCCTGAAGCAAGACGACATCGATTGGTTCGAGCTGAACGAGGCGTTTGCCGCCCAGTCGCTGGCCGTGATCAACACGCTGGGGCTGGACATTGCCAAGGTCAACCCTATGGGCGGCGCCATCGCCTTGGGCCACCCCTTGGGTGCGACCGGCGCCATGCGCTCGGCCACGGCCATCCATGCGCTGCAACGCAATAAGCTCAAGTACGCCATGGTGACCATGTGTGTCGGCATGGGGCAGGGCGCCGCCGGTATTTTTGAGCGCGTGTAATGCAGCACGTCTTTGATGACGCGATAGCACTCAAGTCGCAAGCCGACGGCACATGGCTAGGGCACACCAGTGCGCCCTACGCCAACATGGTGGGGCCATTTGGTGGCATCACCACGGCGCAGGCGCTTAAAGCTGTGTTGTTGCATCCCGATCGCTTGGGCGATCCGGTATCGCTCACGGTCAATTTTTGCGCTGCGCTAGCCGATGGTCCCTTCGTTGCCTTGGCCCGTGCAGCGCGCACCAATCGCTCCACGCAGCATTGGGTGATTGAACTGCAGCAAGCCGGCCAGGCCGTGTTCACCGCCACCGCAGTGACGGCGGTGCGGCGCGATACCTGGAGTCTGGACGAAGAGCACATGCCCGATTGCCCCGTGCCAGCACAGGTGCCCTTGCGAACTTCCGGCGCGCCCATGGCATTTGTAAAACGCTACGAGCAGCGCTTTATCACCGGCGACCTACCCGCTGTATGGGACGGCAGCGGCGACCACAGCCTGACGCAAATGTGGGTGCGTGACAACCCACCACGCCCGCTGGACTTTGCTTCGCTGGCTTGTATTTCTGACATCTTCTTTCCGCGCATCTTTAGCCGCCGCGCCAAGCTGGTTCCTGCGGGCACCGTGTCCATGACCATTTATTTCCATGCCAGTGCTGCGCAGATTGAAGCCACCGGCACCAGTTATCTGTTTGCGCAAGCCCGCGCGCAGGCCTTTCGCAACGGCTTTTTTGATCAGACCAGCCAGCTGTGGAATGAAGCCGGAGTGCTGCTGGTGACCACGCACCAGATCGTGTATTACAAAGAGTGATTCAATTTACCACTTCCAAAAAATTTCGGAGACACACCCATGCAAGACATTCTGATCGACACCACCGATGGCATCACCACCATCACACTGAACCGCTTTGAGAAAAAGAACTCGTTCACCTCGGCCATGTACGCTGCCTGTGCCGAGGCGCTCGAAGCGGCTCGCACGGATGCGGCTGTACGCGTGGTGGTGTTTCAGGGGCACGCCACGATTTTTAGCGCTGGTAACGACATCGGCGACTTTTTAAGTAAGCCGCCCAGCACTACCGATGCTCCGGTGTTCCGTTTTCTGCGTGGCTTGGCCACCTTTCCCAAGCCTATCGTTGCAGCGGTCAGCGGCCCGGCGGTGGGTATTGGCACCACCATGCTGTTCCATTGCGACCTGGTGTACGCGGGCGACAACGCGGCGTTCTCCATGCCGTTTGTGAATTTGGGCGTGTGTCCCGAGGCAGGTTCCAGCCTGCTGGTGCCCGCCATGCTGGGCTACCACCGCGCGGCAGAGGCTTTGCTGATGGGCGAACCCTTCATGGCCGAGGCCGCGTTGGAAGTGGGGCTGGTCAACCGCATCGTGCCCCCCACCGAGGTCAATGGCGTGGCCCAAGCCCAAGCCCGCAAGCTGGCTGCCAAGCCGATGTCATCATTGCTGGAAACCAAACGCCTGATGAAACATGGCCAAATGGCCGACGTATTGGCACGCATTGACGAAGAGGCGGTGAGCTTTGGGCGCATGCTGACCGAGCCCGCATCGCGTGAGGCCTTTACCGCCTTTATGGAAAAGCGCAAGCCTGATTTTTCCAAGGTGTAATGCCTTGCCGGGATTTGAAAAATTAGGGCGAAATATGCCTTTAGCCCACGTGTGGATTGCGCAAGCAGCTATTATTTGTATAGCATTTTTGTTGCCCTTGTGGGTCGCAGCCAACCCCTATTACGATCCTGGCAAGCCGCACCACACGCCAGACGGGTTTCAAAACAACTACAGCGGGGCAGTGAATAAGCCATTTTCTGACTTGCTGCGCTGGCAGTGGGGTGCTATGCGGGATGGCCTGCCCAAACCACCGCAGCAGCCCACACCTTCCGTGCCCGCAGACCTGGCCCGCATCCACAGTTACCAACGCAGTGGAGTTGATGGCGTAGCGGGCAGTTCGCCGTCTTCCCCGGCCATCACTTGGATCGGTCACGCCAGCGTGTTGGTGCAGGCCGGTGGTCTGAATGTGTTGACCGACCCGGTGTTTAGCGAGCGGGCGTCGCCGGTGCAAATCGTCGGACCCAAGCGCGCACTGCCGCCCGGCGTGGCGCTGCAGGCGCTGCCGCCCATTGACGTGGTGGTGATTTCTCACAACCACTACGACCACCTGGACCGCTCCAGTGTGGCGGAATTGGACTACAAAGCGCTTAGCGAAGGTGGCAGCACCTTGTTTTTGGTGCCTCTTGGACAAAAGCCCTGGTTTGATGACCTTGGAATTCGCCATGTGGTGGAGCTGGACTGGTGGCAAAAACACACAGTGCGCGGTGTGGATTTTTACCTCACCCCCGTGCAGCACTGGTCCGCTCGCGGCGTGGCAGACCGCAGCAAAACGCTGTGGGGCGGTTGGTCGGTGTTTGGTCAAGACCTGCATTGGTACTTTGGTGGCGATGCCGGGTTCAGCAAAGACATAGCGGACACCCGCACACACTTTAGAACGCGCCAGACAGCAGCGCTGGGCGGCGGGTTTGATGTGGCGCTGATTCCTGTGGGTGCGTATGAGCCGCGTTGGTTCATGCGCGAACAGCACATGGACCCCCAGGAGGCCGTGCAGGCGCATCTTGACCTTGGAGCCAAGCGTAGCGTTGGTATTCATTGGGGCACATTTGCCCTGACCGACGAGCCGCTGGACCAGCCGCCGCACGACTTGGCACAGGCCAAGGGCGCGCGTGGTTTGGGCGATGAAGATTTTTTTGTGATGAAGGTCGGGGAGACGCGTGAGGTGCCGCCCCGGCCGGCGTTGCCCGCTGCGCAAGCGGCCATGTCTAGTCGCC
>JBJOLD010000205.1:0-7969 GCA_046045765.1 Pseudomonadota bacterium
CAAGCCGCACTACCGCCCCCTCACCAAATTTGAGAACCGGGGTATCAAGCTCGGCCACGGTGTGTGGGACGTGGTGTTCGAACGCATCTAGACACCGGGCCATGGCCCGCTACCGCCCCAATCCACCGCCCAGCCGCAACGGCGTGGGCCCCAGCTGTGTGGTGCTGCCGCCTGAGGGCACATGGCCCACGGTGCTGGATTTTTTAATTGCACGCTTCCCCGGCATCGATGCCACCCAGTGGCAGCAACGCATGCTGGCCGGTGACGTGATTGACGAACACGGCCAGCTGTTGACCCCACCCAGCCTCTATGTGCCCAAGCTGCGTGTGTACTACTTTCGCGCGCTGGAGGTCGAACCCCGCATTCCCTTTGAAGCCCAGGTGCTGTGGCAAGACGAACACCTACTGGTAGTGGACAAGCCGCACTTTTTGCCCGTCATGCCATCGGGCAAATACCTGCAGGAAACCGTGCTGGTGCGCCTCAAAAACGCGCTGGGCTTGGACGACCTGGCCCCCATCCACCGCATCGACCGCGACACTGCCGGGCTGGTGCTGTTCTCGGTGAGCCGCAGCACGCGTGATGCGTACCACGCGCTGTTTCGCGAGCGCGCCGTAGCTAAAACCTATGAATGTGTGGCACCCAGCAGCAACGCACACACCTGGCCCATCCACCGGGAAAGCCGCATGGTGGTGGCCGAGCACTTTATGCAAATGACGGAGGTGGTGCCAGACGCGGGCAAGCCGGTGAACGCCATTACCGACATTGGGGTGTTAGAGACACAAGGCGCCTGGTCGCGCTACCAACTCACACCCCTAACCGGTCAGCGCCACCAGTTGCGCCTGCACATGGCCGCGCTGGGTCTGCCCATTCGCTATGACGGCATGTACCCCACGCTCACCCCCGAGGGCGCGAGCGACACCGCAAAACCGCTGCAATTGCTGGCCAAGCAGATTGCGTTTGCCGACCCACTCAGTGGTGAACACCGCACCTTTTGCAGCCAGCGTAATTTGTTGCCACTGGGCTAAGCGCTACCGCAAAGCCAGCGGCAAAGATGCGCACATCTAGGCAGACAACTCTTTAGCGGTGATTTGGTATTTAAAGTCATCTGGCGCATACGAATCCAAGCGCCCAGACGCGTTTTCAGCAGCTGGGTACATAAAGAAGCCGAGCTTGGGGCCCTTTGAGTTAGGCAAGACCACATCGTGGGCCACGTTGTAGGCCATCCAGTTGCCCTCCCAGCCGCCAAACAGGGCTTTGTTTACTGGCGCAACCAGGGCGTTTTTGGGTGTTTTGATCCACTCGGAAGTCTCTTGGCGCATAACCTTGGCCACGTCGGCGGGGTCCATGCCCACCCAGCCGTAGGCTTTGAGGTACACCTCGGCGCGGCAATGTTGGGCACCTTTGAGGCTGGCCGAGTTGCCACCCAGCTCTTTGTAGCCAAAGGCACTGGGGGCCACGCGCAGTCCGTACACATCGCGGGCAGGGATTC
Source organism: Pseudomonadota bacterium (assembly GCA_046045765.1). Taxonomy (GTDB): domain Bacteria; phylum Pseudomonadota; class Gammaproteobacteria; order Burkholderiales; family Burkholderiaceae_C; genus Allorhodoferax. The sequence goes on from JBJOLD010000205.1 coordinate 1,490, forward strand.
CTACCGAGCGGCACATGCCGACAAACAAAGCGTTCAGGTCAGCACACTTGCCACCCAAGTTGCCGGTATCCAGCATGGTTTTGATGTCGCCTTCGCCACAGCCACGGGTTTTGGGTTCGCGGAAGGTGTTGGCCACAATCCAGTCGTACAGTTTTTGGGCTTTTTCAGCATCTGTTCGCGCTCCGCGGGTAGCCTCTAGCGCTGTGGTGCGCACAATGCCGTCGGTAGGTAGCAGGCTCGTGGGTTGGGTCCAATATTTTAGATTGCCAGCGTCTTCTGCCACGGCACTTTTTTGCAACCAGTTTTGCGCACGGTTTTGGGTTTGAATGCGGCTGGTCAGCTCCACAAACGATTTGGTTTGGTCGGCGGCAAATTCCACGTACAGCATCTTGGCGCCGTAGGTGTTGTCGTCTTCCATGCGAGCGCTGCCGTTGCTGGAAAAGCTGCTTTCCAGCGATTTTTGCCAGTCGGTGTTGACCGAAGGGATCGGCAGCCACACCTTGGTCGTACCCTGGGGCTTAACGATGTCCACGCGGGTGGTGACTTCAAAAGTGCGCCAATTGCCGGTCAATGGAGCAAATTTGCGCTCTCCCAAGGGTGCAGTTGAAGAGGTGGTTTGTGCAAAATTAATAGCAGGCCACGCACATCCCGCAAGGGCCACAGCCGAATTGGATATAAATTGACGGCGTGAAGCCTTGCCCGCAGGGGTGAGAACGGTGGTCATAAAAAGAACTCCGGAAATGTGAAAAGAAGCGCGTACGGCGTAACACAGGTACCCCGAGGTGGCGCGGAGATAGATTATCGCAGCGCGAGGGCAAATGCGGTCTCAACCCGGTATATTCAGCGCCTGCCCCTGTCCGCTGTTCTGCCCTTGCTTGGCCCGTGCCACACCCGCTTTGTCTACCGACCACTCCACGCCATCCCACGCCGCCCTTGCGCTTGCCCGCCACGCCCTATCCGCGTTTGAGCAGGTGGTGGGCAGCACATCGGGCTTTCGCGCGCGCCCTGGGCAGCATGCTATGGCGGCCTGTGTGGCCGACACATTGGCCCAGGCCGACTTGGGCGAGCACCCCGCGCCCACCAAAGCCATTGCGGTGATTCAAGCCGGCACCGGCGTTGGCAAAAGTGCGGCCTATGCCAGCACCGCCATTGCCATGGCGCTGGAGCGCAAAACCCGGGTGGTGATCAGCACCGCCACCGTGGCACTGCAAGAGCAACTGATGACCAAAGACCTGCCCGCACTGGCGCGCAGCATGGACAAGCCGTTTGCTTTTGCACTGGCCAAAGGCCGGGGACGCTATGTGTGCAAACTCAAGCTGGAACGCCTGGTGGGCAGTGGTGCGGCGGAAGACGACATGTTTGACGATGACATGCCGCAGCCCAAAGTGTCTGCCCTGTCGCAAGAAGCGATTGAAGAGCGCCGCACCCAGCTGTATGAATCCATGGCCCACAAGCTGGCCGTGGCCACCTGGGACGGTGACCGCGACACCCTGCCCGACACACCCGACCCACGCGACTGGTCGGCTGTGGCCGCCGAGCGCCACACCTGCACCGCCCGCCACTGCCCGCGCTACAAAGAATGCAGCTACTACAACGCCCGCACCAAGCTGGCAGAAGCCAATGTGATCGTGGCCAACCACGACCTGGTGCTGGCGAGCTTGGGCATGAAGACATTGCCCGATCTGGACAACTGCCTGGTGGTGTTTGACGAAGGCCACCACCTGCCCTCAGTGGCCCTGGACCAATTCTCCAACGCCATGGATTTGAGCAACCTGCGCTGGCTGGACAAGGTGCCCAAAACCATCGTTGACGTGGCAGGCAAGTTGGCCCTACACCCCGGTGAAGACGTACAAACCGTCACCAGCCAGCTCAAAGGCGCGCTCACCACCCTGGCCCGCATGGCCATGGATTTGGTATGGGCCCAAACGGGTAAAAACGCGCGTGGCGAGGGCAATGACGGCACGCTGCGTTTTGCCCACGGCGTGCTGCCCGAAGCCCTGACCGAGCCGGTCACGCAAATCCACGCACAAGCCACCGGCCTGTCCAAGGTGATAGAAGCGCTGGGAGTGGACATAAAAGCCCTGGCCAAAGACGACCCCAGCCAAGCCGTGCTGTGCGCCCAGCTTTACGCGCAGTTGGGCGGCATTGCGCCGCGCCTCGGCACGCTGGTAGCCACCGCTGATTTGTTGCTGGAGCATGGCGACCAGCCTTTAGCCAAATGGCTACAGGCCGAGAGCGAAGGCGGCTACCTGACCGTGACCGCACACGCCTGCCCCACGGTGCCAGGCGATTTGCTGCGCCAGTTTTTGTGGAGCCAGGTGCGCGGGGCCATCGTCACCAGTGCGTCGCTTACCAGCTGCGGCAGCTTTGACTACTTCTTGAAAGAAGCCGGGCTGAACAACAAACCCTACGTCACCGCGCTGGAAGTCAGCAGCCCGTTCAACTACGCCACCCAGGGCACGTTGACCGTAGTACACACCCACGCCGACCCCAAGCAGGCCGATGCCTACACCACCGAAATGGTGCAGGCGCTGATGACAGATATTGAACAAGTCAAGCGCGGTGCGCTGGTGCTGTTCACCAGCCGCGCGCAAATGCGCGCCGCTACCGAGGCCCTGCCCGGCCACTTGATGGACATGGTGCTGGTGCAAGGCACGCAGTCGCGCACGCGCTTGCTGGCTGCGCACAGTGAACGGATTGCTAGCGGCATGCCCTCGGTGCTGTTTGGACTGCAAAGCTTTGGCGAAGGGCTGGACTTGCCTGGCGCGCTGTGCGAAACGGTGTTCATCGCCAAGCTGCCGTTTGCACCACCCAGTGACCCGGTGGACGAGGCCCGCGCCGAATGGCTCAAAAGTGTAGGCCGCGACCCGTTCAACGAACTGGTGATCCCCGCCACTGGTATCAAGCTGCTGCAGTGGACCGGCCGTGCCATTCGCACCGAGGAGGACCAAGCGCGCGTCATTTGCTACGACAAGCGCCTAACCCAAACCAGCTACGGCAAACGCATGCTCTCGGGCCTGCCGCCCTATGCGTTGGAGCGGCGCGGGTAGAGCGGCGCAGTTAGTGGCATCGGCGCCATAGCGCGCAAGCGAACAGCTGGCAAAACCGCTTTGCGCGCATACTTGCGCATTAACTCTCTGAGAGGTACGCCATGGAATTGATCACGCACGACCTGGGTCACTTATTCGAGCAATTAGGACTGCCTGGTAGCAGTACCGACATCAACACGTTTATCGCCGCGCACCGCTTGTCTGGTGAGGTACCTATAGCCCAGGCGTGGTTTTGGGACGTGTCGCAAGCCCAGTTTCTAGCCAAAGCCTTGGCAGATGACTCCGATTGGTCAAATGCGGTGGATGCACTGTCCGCAAGGTTGGTTCTGGGGTAAAGGCTAAATTTACTGGGGTCTGAACATTTTAAAAAGCTGCTCGGGGCCCACTGTAAAGTAGTCGGCAGGGCCACCACCACGCAGAATGTGCCCGGCATGGGCGGTGTCGTAAATGCCCGCCTCAATCAGCGACTTTTGGATGTGAACCAGCACCACTTCACCAAAGACCACCCAGGTTGAAACCTTGTCGCCACTGACGCCCTGCAGTTGCAACACCTGCGTGACCTTGCATTCAAACGCGACCGGGCTCTCGCCCACGCGCGGAGCCTTCACCAAAGTAGAGGCGTGCTGGGTCAGGTCCGCCAAATCAAACTCGCTAACGTCCGGTGGCACGGGTGCACAGGTCTGATTCATCGCTTCCGCCAGTGGCTTGGTGGTCAGGTTCCACACAAACTCCCCCGTTTGCTCCACGTTGCGCAGCGTGTCTTTGTAACCAATGCTGGAGAACCCAATGATGGGCGGCACATAGTTAAACGCATTGAAAAAACTGTACGGAGCCAAATTGATTTGGCCCGCGCTGTTCACACTCGATATCCAGCCAATGGGACGCGGCCCGACGATCGCATTAAAGGGGTCATGTTTCAGGCCATGGCCCAAGCGCGGCTCGTAGGAGTGAAATCGGTCAGACATTGTTTAGGCCTTTACCGCCCAACGCAGCTTGGCCGATGACGACCTGGGGTTGCTGCGCTGCTCTTCATACGACGCGCGAATAGGGTCCGGGGCCACGCTGCTGAAGGTGCCGTTGCGCTCGCCCGTTTGGAAGCATTTTTTCACCCGGCGGTCTTCACCCGAATGAAAGCTCAATATGGCCACGCGCCCACCGGGCTTGAGGCAACCCGGCAGGTCCAGCAACATTTTGTCCAGCACGCCAAACTCGTCATTCACCTCAATGCGCAGCGACTGAAAGGTGCGTTGTAATGCCTTCTTGGTCTCGGCAGCGCGCTCGTCTTCAGGCATGTTGCGCTTGAACACCAGCGCCATGGCGGCGCGCACCAGGTCAGCCAGTTGCATGGTGGTTTCTACATACTGGCCCTGCAATGCTGCAGCCAACTCTGCGGCATACGGCTCGTCCGAGTTGTCGGTCAGCAGGTCGCGCAGGCGGTGGCGGGTGACGCACAGCAGCAATTCGCTGGCGCTCTGGCCGCTGGTGGGGTCCAGGCGCAAATCCAGTGGGCCATCAGCCCTGAAACTAAAGCCGCGCGCCGGGTTGTCAATTTGCATGGACGACACACCCAAGTCGGCCAGCACAAAGTCAAAGCCACCACCCGCCAACGGCAGCAGGGTCGCCAGCTCGCTGAAGTTGCTGCGGTGAACACTCAGCACATCTTCCCCAAAGCCCAAAGCGCGCAGCCGTGCGGTGGTGCGAGGCAGCTCGATAGGGTCTACGTCCATGCCAAACATGCGGCCACCGGGCAGCACCAAAGGCAACAGGGCTTGGGTGTGTCCGCCAAAGCCTAGGGTCACGTCCAGCCCGGTTTCACCGGGGGTGGGTTTCAAAATAGCCAAGATTTCGTCAACGCAGATAGAGCGGTGCATGCCCGCCGGTGTTTGGCCGCGCTGCATGACTTTATCTACCTCGGCCGCGTGGCGGGTGGGGTCTAGCTCTTTGTATTTTTCTTCAAACTGGCGGGGGTGGGTGCCAGCGTAGCGCACGCGGCGCTTGTGGGGGGGAGAAGCGTCGGTCATGGGCCATTATCGGGCCAATCACAGACTCTCACTGCACCGGCAAGGCTCAGGCAGCGAGGTGCTGCGCGTAGTGCGCTTTCACGCCCGCCACTTCAGCCGCGTTCAGGCGGTTGCCGTAGCGCGATACCACTTGGCCTGCGGCCTGGTTGGCCAACCACGCAGCTTGTGCGTGGGTGTGGCCCTGAGTCACAGCGTACAGAAACGCACCGGCAAACATGTCGCCAGCGCCGTTGGTGTCCACGGCCTTCACTTTGGCAGCAGGTACTTCGGTTTGCGTGCCCGCTTCAATCACGATGCAGCCCTTGGCGCTGCGGGTGAGGCACACCACGCGGGCCAGCTTGGCAATTTTGGCGACGATGGTGGTCAGGTCGGTGCTGCCGCACCAAACTTGCGCTTCTTCTTCGTTGCAGAACAAATAGTCCAGGTCGCCCTGTTCGGTGCCGCCCACCATGGCCTCCAGGCCAGCGCGGCAGAAATTAATCATGCTCATATCGCTGAGCGTACTGGCCAGCAGCACGCCCGCTTCTTTGGCGATGGCGCGGCCCTTGAGCGCAGCAGCCAAGCCACCGGTTTGGGCTGCTAAATAACCTTCCATGTAATACACCTTGGCGCTGCGAATGGCAGCTTCGCGCAGAGCGCTGTCTTCCAGGTCAGACGTGGCGCCCAGAAAGGTGCTCATGCTGCGCTCAGCGTCAGGAGTCACCAACACCATGCAGGTGCCGGTTTGCCCGGTGGCAGCCAAACCGTCCACCAAGTTGCTGGTAACGCCATTGGCAATCAGGTCGTCGCGGTAAAAAGCACCCAGTTCGTCGTCGGCCACGCGGCAGGCGTAATACGCCTTGCCACCCAACTGCGCCAGCGCCACCACGGTGTTGCCCGCAGAGCCACCGCCCGTGCGATGGGCATGCTGCCCTTGCACACCGGCCAGCAGCGCGGAGCGGCGGTCGGTGTCAATCAGCGTCATGTGGCGCTTTTCTACGCCCAAGGCATTGAGTTGAGCGTCGGTAACTTCGTATTCAGAGTCCACCAAGGCGTTGCCGATGGCGTAGAGGTCGTATTGAGACATGAATTTTTACGCTGTATTTATTGTTCAACGAAGGCGCGTTCGACCACGTAGTCGCCAGGGGTCGTGGTGCTGCCCTCGACAAAGCCCTTCGCATCCAACAGCGTGCGCATATCTTTATTAAGCGCCGGGCTGCCGCAAATCATGATGCGGTCATGCGCGGGATCAAGGTTGGGCAGGCCCAAATCAGAAGAGATTTTGTTGGTCTCCAGCAGCGTGGTGACACGGCCTTGGTTGCGGAAGGGCTCGCGCGTCACCGTAGGGTAGTAAAGCAGCTGATTGGTGATCATCTCGCCCAGAAACTCATGGTCGGGCAGTTCGTGCTGGATGTAGTCGGTGTAGGCCA
>JBJOLD010000218.1:0-2528 GCA_046045765.1 Pseudomonadota bacterium
CCCGCCCATGTAACGGGAACATTGCGCATCAATAAGGCAATGTAAAGTTGCATGAAAATAGTCAAAGATGAAGCCAAAGTAACTAAGGGTATGTGTGTTTAAAAATGTGATGATGTATCGCCTGCTGTCTGCCTGGACACAGACGCAAACCACGCTGGAAGCAGCACTGGAAGAGGGTCGTTTTGCTGAATGTAGTGCTTCGCAGGAAAAAGCGGTTGGCTGGCTTGCACCGCGTGGGCAAGAGCATGGCCCACTGGTCGAAATCGTTGCCGGGCAATGGATGCTCAAGCTGATGGTCGAAGTCAAGGTTTTGCCCGGCACAGTGGTTAAACGCAAAGCGCAAGAACAGTTGCAGCATATTGAGGCCACCACTGGGCGCAAACCTGGCAAGAAAGAAGCACGCGAAATTGCTGAAGATGCACGCTTGTCGCTGTTACCCATGGCATTCACCAAGCAGTCGTCCGTGCTGGTGTGGGTTGACCCTGAAGCAAAGCTGTTGGTGTTAGATGCTGGTAGTCAGGCCCGCGCAGATGAGGTCATGACCTGTTTGATTAAAGCTATAGATGGTTTGGAAGTCCAGCTATTCAACACACACATGTCGCCCGCAGCGGCCATGGCGCTTTGGCTCTCGACCAAGGAAGCTCCGCAAAGCTTTACCGTAGACCGTGAGTGTGAACTCAAGGCCGCGGACGAATCTAAGGCCGTGGTGCGCTACACCCGCCATGCGCTGGATACTAACGAGGTAACGCAGCACATTGCCACAGGCAAGGTGCCCACCAAACTGGCGCTTACCTGGAACGACCATGTGTCCTTCATGCTGACCGAGGCCTTGCAGCTCAAAAAAGTGGCTGTGTTGGATGTGGTGTTTGAAGGTGCCAAAACCGCCGCCGATGGCAAAGACGACAACTTTGACACCGACGTGGCGATTGCCACGTGCGAGTTGCGTAAGCTTATTCCCGATCTACTGGAGGCGCTGGGTGGTGAGATTCCTTTGATCGGAGCACCTGCCATCTGACAGACTCAGCCGGGGTAGAGCGTAAAAGTCAGTTTTTGACTATGCTGCCACTTTTAAGGAGCTCACCATGCAACGTAAAACCGCACAAGATTTTGACCAAGAGCTGTTAATTTTGTTTGATGCCTATGTGCATGGAACGTTGGACCGACGCGGGTTTTTAGATCGGGCGCAGAAGTTTGCCGTGGGTGGGCTCACAGCGGCGGGTTTGCTGGCTTCTTTATCGCCAGACTTCGCTTTTGGGCAAGTGGTACCCAAAGACGACAAACGTCTAAAGACCGAAATGGTGGAGGTGTCATCGCCCGCGGGATACGGCACCATCAAAGGATATTTGGCGCGCCCTGCCAACGCTAGCGGTCAGCTGCCCGCTATTTTGGTCGTGCATGAAAACCGGGGACTGAATCCCCATATAGAAGACATTGCGCGGCGCTTGGCGCTCGACGGCTTTATGGCCTTTGCCCCTGATGCTCTAACGCCACTGGGCGGCTATCCGGGGGATGAAGACAAGGCGCGTGAACTGTTTGCCAAGCTGGACCAAAACAAGACACGTGAAGACTTTTTGGCCAGCGCGCAATGGTTGAAAGCACGACCTGACGGCATCGGCAAGATCGGTGTGACCGGCTTTTGCTATGGCGGCGGCATGGCGCATACCTTGGCGACCCGGCTGCCAGATTTGGCAGCGGCGGTGCCGTTTTATGGAAACCATCCGGCTGCTGACGATGCTGCCAAAGTGAAAGCCCCATTGCTGATTCACTTTGCAGGTACTGACGAACGCATTAACGCCGCTTGGCCGGTCTATGAAACGGCCCTCAAGACCGCTGGCGTGCGATACACCGCACACCAGTACGCCGGAACGCAGCATGGCTTTAACAACGATACGACCCCCCGATTTGACGCAGCTGCGGCCAAATTGGCGTGGGACCGTACGGTAACGTTTTTTAACCAGACTTTGCGCGGTTAGGCATTCAGTCGCGATTTCTGTCATGGCCATAGCCATGGCCATGACCTTCTCCTTCTTCCCGGCGGTACTCATCGCGCCGGAAGCCGCGGTGGTCACCGTGGTGCCTCCAGCCCCAGTGGCGGGGTTCGGGCTGGCGGTAATCGTTCACCACCATCACCTGAGCGGGCCGTTGTGGCGGGTAGTAGCCCCGGGCTGGCTCGACCCGGCTATTTTCCTGGTGGCTACTGTGGTTAGAGGCATTGCCCACGCTAGCACCTATAACGGCGCCAGTGGCGCCCCCAATGACTGCACCCTGGCGGCCGCCGACTTGTTGGCCGATGATGGCACCTGCAGCAGCGCCGACGCCAGCGCCTAGAACCGCGTCGTAGTTGCCTGCATGGGCGGCAGTGGTCAATCCCAAGGCTGCTACTGTCAGCAGGGCGGCGGCCGATGCGCGTGCAGCGCGGTAGGGCGCATTCAGATGGAACATAGTGCAAAGGTGGGCATCAGCCCTTGCCGCCAAACGTGGCGACTTACCTTTCACTAACGGGGTGGCGGCAGCAGCGATGACCCCGT
>JBJOLD010000253.1:0-4849 GCA_046045765.1 Pseudomonadota bacterium
TGACGGCGTTGCTGGGTCGCCGCGCAGTGAATGCGTCGGAACACTACTACGCCTGCGGCCCCGCCGTGATGCTGGACAACTTCGAGAAAACCTGCGCCACGCTGGGCCACACCCAAGCGCACATCGAGCGCTTTAGCGCGGTGGAAGTAGCTGCCGCTACTGACGCCAAGGCCAGCTACACCGTCGAACTGCGCAGCAGCGGTAAAACGTTTGAAGTAACCCCAGACACCGACCTGCACAAGCAGTTGATTGCCTCAGGTGTGTTCATTCCCTTCAGCTGCGAAGAGGGCATTTGCGGGTCCTGCGAAACCCGCGTGATTGAGGGTGACGTGGATCACCGCGACTCGGTGCTTACGGCTGTAGAACGCGCCGCCAACACGGTGATGATGGTGTGCGTTTCGGGCTGCAAGAGCCGGCGGCTGGTGCTGGACCTTTAAGCCGCAGCTGGTTGAGACCGTTGCATACCCTAAGGCCTTGCCCTAGGTTTCAGGCCAAACCCAGTGCCTTGTAGGCCAGTGCCAGAAAGACCTCGCGCTCTGCGGGCGACAGCGGCGCGAGGATGTCTGCTTGCAATGTCGTCACCACCGGCCTACAGGCGGCCAGCAGTTGTTCGCCTTCAGGGGTAAGGTTCAGCTGACGTGCCCGACGGTCTTGGGCGCTGACGACGCGTTGCAGCAGGCCCTTGCGCTCCAGGCGGTCAATGACGCCCCCGATCGTGGCCCGATCGAAGCCGATGGTCGCAGCCAAACTGGCCTGGTCGATACCGGGGCGCTGTGCAACGCATTCGAGCGCGGCAAACTGTACCGAAGTCAGGTCGAAACCCGCCGCCTGCGTTTGGGTCTGGAAGATCTGCATTGACTGCTGGTGCAGGCGCCGTATCAGGTGCCCGGCAAGCTTAATTCCGTCCATCTGTGCCTCCGTGTGTCGCTTGACAAGTATAGTTTGCATAAATATGATATGCATGCTTACCAATAATTGCACCACCCCATAATTTCTAGGAGACCCCATGCAGTACCACGTAAACGGCTTCAAACCTGGCGACCCCGATGTTCTGGCGGCGGCCCCCGGCCACCGCAGCGCGGGCGACCCGATTCCAGAAACCGTCGATGTCCTGATTGCCGGCTCTGGCCCGGCGGGCTTGTGCTTGGCGGCCCAGTTGGCCGGGCTGCCGCAGATTCGCACCATGCTGGTCGAACCCAAGCTGGGGCCCATGGAAAAAGGCCAGGCCGACGGCATCAGCGTGCGTTCTATGGAAATGTTCCAGGCCTTTGGCTTTGCCGAAAAGGTCATGCGCGAGTCGGTCTGGATCAACGAAACCACCTTTTGGGCACCTGGCGCTGACGCCAGCCTCCAGCGCGCTGCGCAGGTGCAGGACGTGCCCGACGGCATTTCCGAGATGCCCCATGTGCTGATTAACCAGGCGCGGGTGCACGATATGTACCTCGACATCATGCGCCGCTCGTCCACCCGGCTGGAGCCCGATTACGGCCTGAAGGTGGTTGATCTGAAAATTGACCCCCACGCTACGGAATACCCCGTCCACGTGACCCTGGAACACACCGCCTCCGAGCGTGCGGGCCAGACAACTCAGCTGCGCGCCAACTACGTTATCGGTTGCGACGGCGCGCGCTCGGGCGTGCGCACGGCCATCGGCGGGGCACTGCACGGCGACGCTGCGCACCAAGCCTGGGGCGTGATCGATTTGCTGGCCTTGACCGACTTTCCCGACTGGCGCAAAAAATCGTTCGTGCGCTCGCAGGACGAGGGCATTCTGATGGTGCTGCCGCGTGAAGGCGGTCATCTGGTGCGTCTGTATGTGGAGCTGGACGCCCTGGGCGAAGACGAGCGCGTTGCCGACCGCGGCATGGGTGCCGAAGACATCATTGCCAAAGCACAGCGCATCTTTCAGCCCTTTAAGCTGGACGTGAAGGATCTGGTCTGGTGGTCGATATATGAGATTGGCCACCGCCTGAGCGACAAATTTGATGACGTGCCCGCGGACCAGGTGGCCACACGCGCACCCCGGGTGATGCTGGCGGGTGACGCCTGCCACACCCATAGCCCCAAGGCCGGGCAAGGCATGAACGTGTCCATGGGCGACACCTTCAATATGGGCTGGAAGCTGGCATCGGTGCTCACGGGCCGCGCAGACCCGTCATTGCTGCACAGCTATGCGGGCGAGCGCCGCGCAGCAGCCAAAGGCCTGGTGGACTTTGACCACAAATGGGCGCGTGTGGTGGGTGGCATAGCCACAGATGAACTGGCCTTCGATCCATCGACCGCCGGCATGCCGGTGGTGGCCCGGGCCTTCGTCAACAACCTGCCGTTTACCTGCGGCCTGACCATCCAATACGAGCACAGTGCCCTGACCGGTGCGCCTACGCACCAGCACTTGGCGACAGGCTTTGACATGGGCAAGCGCCTGCATTCCGCCCCCGTGATCCGTTTGGCCGATGCCAAACCCATGCAACTGGGCCATTGCATTGAGGCCGACGCGCGTTTTCGCGTGTTCGTCTTTGCACCGGCGAATGATCTCGGCCAGCCGGGTGGCACGGTCGCCACGCTGTGCGACTGGCTTGAACATGATCCGGCCTCGCCCGTGCGCCGTCACACCGCGCATGGCGAAGACGTGGATGCGGTGATCGACGTGCGTGCGGTGTTCCAGCAGGCATTCAAAGCGCTGGACTACAGCACCATGCCCACTTTGCTGCGCCCCCACGTGGGCCGCTATGGGTTGTGCGATTACGAAAAGGTGTTCTGTGTGGACGCGAAGCGGGGCGAAGATATCTTCGCAATGCGTGGCATCGCCCGGGACGCCGGCTGCATGGTCGTGGTGCGCCCAGACCAGTACGTGGGCCACATCCTCCCCTTGGGTGCACGTGCTGACTTGGCAGCTTATTTTGGCGGCATCTTGCGCGTACGCCGCGTCTAGGCCAATACAAAAAAAGACCCGCTTGGCGGGCCTTTTGCTATATTTTTGCTAGCTGCTTACGCAATATCCGTATGGCTTGCAGCTACTTTTTGTACTAAATATCGATGTTGCCAGCACGCAAAGCGTTGGCTTCAATAAATTCTCTGCGCGGCTCTACTTCGTCGCCCATCAGCATGGTGAAAACGCGGTCGGCTTCAATCGCGTCGTCAATTTGCACGCGCAGCAGGCGGCGCACGGTGGGGTCCATGGTGGTTTCCCACAACTGGCTGGGGTTCATCTCGCCCAAGCCTTTGTAGCGCTGGCGGCTGGTGCCGTTTTCTGCTTGGGTAATGAGCCAAGCCATGGCTTCGCGGAAGTCGTTGACTTTTTCTTCCTTCTGGCGCTCGCCCTCTCCACGCATTACGCGGGCACCCTCGCCGAGGAGGTCTTTGAAGGTTTTTGCAGCCTCGGCCAATGCGGCGTAATCTGTGCCATGCACAAAGTCTTGGGTTAGCACGCTGCTCTTCACATTGCCATGGTGGCGGCGGCTGATGCGCAGAATAGGTTTGTCGGTGCGCACGTCAAACTCGCCGGCAACTTCGGCGTCAGGTAGTTTGGCTTGCAATGCGGCGGCAGACGCTTCGGCATCGGCCACGGTGTCCAGGTTCAGCGCCACCCCGTCGGCAACCGAGCGCAGGGCTTCGGCGTCCATAAAGTTTTTCAGGCGCGCAATGACGGCCTGTGCAATCTGGTGTTTGCGTGCCAACTCGGCCAGTGTGTCGCCATTGATGGTGGTTCCATTGGGGCCGCCGGTAAATACGGAGGCGTTAACCAATGCAATGCGCAGCAAAAAGTTGTCCAGATCACCCGCACCTTGCAGATACAACTCTTCTTTGCCCGCCTTCACCTTGTACAGCGGTGGCTGCGCAATGTAGATGTGGCCGCGCTCTACCAGCTCAGGCATTTGGCGGTAAAAGAAAGTCAGCAACAGGGTGCGGATGTGCGCACCGTCCACGTCGGCATCGGTCATGATGATGATGCGGTGGTAGCGCAGCTTGGCCACGTTGAAGTCGTCGTTGCCGGTACTGCCCCCGGCCTTGCCAATGCCGGTACCCAGCGCGGTGATCAGCGTCAAGATTTCGTTGCTGGTCAGCAGCTTCTCATAGCGGGCTTTTTCCACGTTCAGAATCTTGCCGCGCAGAGGCAGAATCGCTTGGAACTTACGGTCGCGGCCCTGCTTGGCAGAGCCACCGGCTGAGTCACCCTCGACGATATAAATCTCGCAGCCAGCGGGATCTTTTTCCTGGCAGTCTGCCAACTTGCCGGGCAGGCCCATGCCGTCGAGTACGCCCTTGCGGCGGGTCATGTCGCGCGCCTTACGTGCGGCCTCGCGTGCGCGTGCGGCTTCGATGATTTTGCCGACGATGATCTTGGCGTCCGTGGGGCGCTCTTGCAGGTAGTCGTGCAGCAGCCTGCTCACAATGTCTTCTACTGGCCCGCGCACTTCGCTACTTACCAGCTTGTCTTTGGTCTGGCTAGAGAACTTGGGCTCGGGCACCTTGACGCTCAGTACGCAGCACAAGCCTTCGCGCATGTCGTCGCCAGTCACTTCTACCTTGGCTTTTTTCGCAATCTCGCTGTCGTCGATGTATTTGTTGATCACGCGTGTCATCGCCGCGCGCAGGCCGGTCAGGTGGGTGCCGCCGTCGCGCTGGGGAATGTTGTTGGTGAAGCACAGCACCTGCTCGTTGAAGCCGCTGTTCCACTGCATGGCCACTTCGACGCCGATATTGGTCTGTTGGTCACTTTGGCGGTCACCCATGGCGTGGAAGATGTTAGGGTTTAACACCGTCTTGCCTTTGTTGATGAAGTTCACAAAGCCCTGTACGCCACCTGCACCCGAGAAGTCGTCTTCTTTGCCGCTGCGCTCGTCTTTGA
>JBJOLD010000209.1:0-4098 GCA_046045765.1 Pseudomonadota bacterium
TCTAGTCAAACAACCGTTTTATGGACAAATTCAAAGAAATCGAATCCTTCGTCGCCGTCGTCACGCGTGGCAGTTTGACGGCTGCGGCGCTGGCGGAGGGCGTCGCGCCCGCCATCATGGGTAGGCGGCTGGATGCGTTGGAGGAGCGGCTAGGGGTCAAACTACTCGTCAGAACCACGCGAAAACTGACATTAACCCACGAAGGCAGCGCGTTTTTGGAAGATTGCCAGCGGGTGCTGAGTGATGTCGCAAACATGGAAGCCAGTGTTTCCGCTGGCGGTGTGAAAGCGAGTGGTCACTTACGTATCACCGCGCCAGCAGGGTTTGGGCGCAGGCATGTTGCGCCCTTGGTGCCGAAATTTCGCGCTTTGCACAGCGATGTGACGCTGTCGCTGAACTTGTCTGACCGCGTGATCGACATCGCGGGTGAGGGCTTTGACTGTGCGGTACGGGTGGGCGACATGCCGGATTCCAGCTTGGTGAGTGTGCGGCTGGCTGACAACCGGCGGCTGTGCGTCGCCACGCCTGCCTATTTGAAAGCGCATGGCACGCCGCTGCACCCCAGCGATTTAATGTTGGCAGGCAAGTTTGACTGCTTGACGCTGTCCAGCGATGCCTCGCAAACGCGGGGTTGGGCATTCAACATTCCCAACAACAGTGGTGATAGCAGCGGTGATATGGTGGTGAATTACCTGCGACCCGACGGTCCGCTGGATTGCTCAGACGGCCAAGTGCTGCACGATTGGTGTTTGGCGGGTTACGGTATTGCTTGGCGCAGCACGTGGGAGGTGGAGGCCGAGATTGCAAATGGCAAACTAGTGGCTATATTGGAAGATTTTGCCGCGCCGCCAAATGGGATTTACGCGGTTTTTCCGCAACGCAAACATATGGCACTACGAGTACGGTTATGGATTGACTTTTTGAAGGACAATTACAGCCAAGTTGATTTTTTAAATAATTAAAAATAAAAATTACATTAACAACGAGATTTTTGGAGATATTTTGATTGCATTAACTTTGATCAGCGCAGCCTTTGCACTGCTAGCGTCTTTGCTGTTTATCCGTTGGGCGGGTGCGCACGCTGAGCGCTATGACGCCAACAAACCACAGCGCTTTCACACTGGCGCTGTGCCGCGTTTGGGGGGCTTAGCCATCACTGTGGGTTTGTTTGTAGGTTGGCTGGTGGCGGCGCTTTCAGGGCAGTTTGGTATTAATTTAAACGTGCAGGGTAGCTGGCCACAAACCTGGCCTTGGCTGGTGCTGACGCTACCAGCGGTTTTGGGCGGTGCTTATGAAGATATTACCCAGCGATTGTCTGTTTTATATCGACTAGGGTTAACTGCTTTTTCGGCGACGCTGGCATGTTATCTTTTGAGTATTTCGCTGACGCGTTTGGGTATTCCGGTCATCGATGGTTGGCTGCAGACTATGCCTTGGTTGGGTATGGCACTTGCAGTATTTGCAATATGTGGTTTGCCACATGCTTTTAATATTATTGATGGATATAACGGGTTGGCCGGCACAGTTGCGGCGATGATCTGTTTGGCGATTGCACATGTGGCTTTGCAGCTGGGTGACCGGCAATTGGCAGCCGTGGTGATTTGCTTGGCAGCAGCTACGGGTGGGTTTTTGGTGTGGAATTACCCACGGGGATTGATATTTGCGGGAGATGGTGGCGCGTATTTGTGGGGTGTTGTGATTGCTGTGGCCAGCATTGTGCTGGTGCAACGCCACGCAACAGTATCTCCGTGGTTTCCCATGTTATTGCTGATATACCCGGTGTGGGAAACTCTGTTTTCTATTTACCGCAAGGCAGCGCGTGGCGTTTCGCCCGGGGTGGCAGATGCTTTGCATTTTCACCAATTAATATACCGGCGCTTGGTGCGAGGCGTGTTTCATGACGATGCATCGCGCCGCATGTTGATGCGCAATAACCGCACGTCGCCTTGGCTGTGGAGTTTTACATTATTAACCGTAGCA
Source organism: Pseudomonadota bacterium (assembly GCA_046045765.1). Lineage (GTDB taxonomy): Bacteria > Pseudomonadota > Gammaproteobacteria > Burkholderiales > Burkholderiaceae_C > Allorhodoferax. The sequence goes on from JBJOLD010000209.1 coordinate 1,981, forward strand.
CCCGCCATATTGTTTTGGGATAACACTTTGATATTGATGGGATTTTGTGTCATGTTTGTTATGACTTATGTGGCAGCCTATATGATGTTGGTGCGTTTTAAAGTACCTAAATGGCTTCGCAGATAAAATTTGAAGAAATGTGTGAATGAGTAAGTTAATATTCATTTTTCAGTTCATGTATAAATTAATTCACGCATTTAACTCTTAATTTACAAAGTATTGACATCGGTATCTATTTTTACATTACATTAATGGCTCTCTTTTCGAATTATCTTTTATTAATCATCTTGAAAGTATACCCATGAGCAACTTAATTGATCTCCAAAGCCAAATCGAGAAACTACAAAAACAAGCGGCCGATTTAAAGTCTAAGGAATTCGCAAGCACCGTGGCTGATATTCGCGCCAAGATGGCTGCGTTTGGTATCACGGTCAAAGATTTGGGCGGCAAAGCTGGTGCGAAGAAAAGCAAAGCGGGGCGTCCTACCAAATCAGGTGTGGCGGGTAAACCTGCAAAAGTGCGTAAATCTAAAGCAGCTGGCGTGCCTGTGGCAGCTAAGTTCAAAGGTCCAGCTGGCGAGGCTTGGAGCGGTCGTGGTTTAACACCAAAATGGTTAAAGACACTGGAAGCGCAAGGCCGCAGCAAGTCTGAGTTTGCGGTTTAAGCTGCTGTTTATTTATTACGCTTTTAAAGTTTTAGGACAAGTTAGTCGATGAATGAGCAGCCAGCGCCACAGAAGCCGAACGTCAACCCAGAAATAAAAGCAGACATCCTCGCCCAAGCGCTGCCGTACATACGCAAATACCATGGCAAAACCATGGTGATTAAGTACGGCGGCAACGCGATGACAGACCCAGCTTTGCAGCAGGCTTTTGCCGAAGATGTGGTGTTGCTCAAACTTGTGGGCATCAACCCCGTGGTGGTTCACGGCGGCGGGCCGCAAATTGAAGCGGCTTTGAAGCGCTTGGGCAAAAAAGGCGAGTTCATCCAAGGCATGCGTGTCACCGACTCTGAAACCATGGAAGTGGTGGAATGGGTGCTGGCGGGCGAAGTGCAGCAAGACATCGTTGGCCTCATCAACCAAGCCGGCGGCAAAGCCGTGGGCTTGACGGGGCGAGACGGCGGTTTGATTCGCGCGAAAAAGCTCAAACTCGTTGACTTGGCTGATGCTACAAAAGAACACGATGTGGGTCAGGTCGGCGACATTGAGTCAATTGACCCCAGCGTGGTCAAAGCGCTGCAAGACGATGCCTTCATCCCCGTGGTCAGCCCGATTGGTTTTGGCTTGCACAACGAAAGCTACAACATCAACGCCGACGTGGTGGCCAGCAAACTGGCCACCGTGTTGCAGGCAGAAAAGCTGCTGATGTTGACGAATATCTCAGGTGTGCTGGACAAAGACAAAAACCTGCTCACAGAATTGAGCATCAAAGACATCGACGCTTTGATCGCCGACGGCACCATCAGCGGCGGCATGATTCCGAAAATAGCCGGTGCGATTGACGCCGCGAAAAGCGGTGTGAAAGCCGTCCACATCATCGATGGCCGCGTGCCGCATGCCATGCTCTTAGAGATTTTGACCGAGCAAGCGTTTGGGACGATGATTCGTTCGCATTGAGTTACAAAAAATCTGCGCTTTGGACCTATTAAATTCCCCTTCTTTAGAAGGGGTGGCGCGAAGCGACGGGGTAGTTGCAGCGCGGCAAAGAGCTACCCCGCCCTTTGGGCACCCCTTCTAAAGAAGGGGAATTTTGAAAACCCTTTACGCCGTTCCGCCCACGGTCAAACCGTCAATCCGCAAGGTCGGTTGCCCGACACCGACCGGCACGCTCTGGCCTTCTTTGCCGCAGGTGCCAACGCCGCTGTCCAGCTTGACGTCGTTGCCGATCATGCTGACGTGCTTCAGGCACTCGGGGCCGCTGCCAATCAGTGTTGCTCCGGTCACTGGGTAGAGGATTTTGCCGTTCTCGACCCAAAACGCCTCGGACGCTGAAAACACAAACTTGCCGGAGGTGATATCGACCTGACCGCCGCCAAAATTGCTGGCGTAGAGGCCTTTTTTGATGCTGGCGATGATCTCAGCGGGCTCTTTGTCGCCGCCCAGCATGTAGGTGTTGG
>JBJOLD010000347.1:0-7882 GCA_046045765.1 Pseudomonadota bacterium
AACGAGAAAGCAATCGGCACACCCAGTGCCATGGCGGCCATCAGGGAACCCAGAAAAACGATGATAGTCATGAAGGGCTCCTGAATTAGTGGGCAGCTTTGGCGTCGTCGGCATCCGCGTGGGGTGCCTCTTCCGATTCCTGAATCAACATCAAGTGGTCGTCATCAATTTGCCCTGTGACCAGTCGGTAAATGTCCATTAACAAAATGGGCAGGCTCAAAGCAGAGAAGGCCATGCCGCAGGCATAAAACCACCCCATGGAGGCTTCCATCACCGGGCTCTCCGAATCCTTGTTCACCAGAAACTGGTCGTAAGAGCCCTTGAAGATCAGCCACAGGCAATACACCATCAGCAAGAGCGACAGGCCCATGCAAATGCGCTTGCCTTTGGGCCCGAGCTTGCCGACCAGCATGTCGGTGCCCAAGTGGGCGTTGTCGCGCAACGCAATCACTGCACCCATGAACGTGACCCACACGAAGAGCCAGCGTGACAACTCTTCAGAGACGGTGAAGCCCGAGTTGAACGCATAGCGCATAAACACATTGCCAAACACCAGCACCACCATCAGCGCCAACGCGGCGGCGATGAAGTAGCCCAGCAGCTGGCAATAACCGTCAATGAATTTTTTGACCATGGATTTGTCTCCTGAGATTTCCAGTACCTGTAATGTACGAACTGGTTAGTTTTCTTATAACTAGGGTTTACCCTATTTAATACACGGCATTCGACGTTAGCTGTTATGCCAACTTGTTCTTTCTAGCCTTACTTGCTGTAAAGCACACCATCGGCCTGCATAGCCGCAATTTCGGCTTCGGAAAGCCCTAAGCTGCGGGCAATCTGGGCGTTGTGCTCACCCAGCTCTGGAGCCACTTGCCGGATGGTGGTGTCGCAGCCCGAAAAACGAAACGGCAAATTGGGCAGCTTGATCTTGCCCAACGTGGGGTGGTCTTGTTCAGCCACCATGCCGCGCGCCTGAATTTGCGGGTCGGCCAGCACCTCGTCAATGCGCTGCACTTTGGCGCATGGCACGTCAATGGCATCCAGTGCCGCCAGCACACTGACCACCGGCTGTGCGGCAACCCACGCTTTGACCGCAGGCAAGATCTCCAGCCGATGGGCATTGCGGCCCTTGGACGTGTAAAAGCGGCTATCCGAACCAAAATCTGAAGGCCCGCCCGTGCGCTCCACCAAGGCTGCAAAGCGCTTCCAAGCGTCATCTACCTGGGCGGCAATCACCAAGTCGCCATCGTTGGCGCGGAACACACCGTAGAGCGTGCTGTTGGGCATGTCGTGCCCGGTTTGTACCGGCACCTCAGTGCCACCTGACAAGGTGTAGCACTGCACCGCGTATTCGTGCATGGACACCAGAGTGTCGTACAACGCCATGTCGATGTGCTGGCCCTTGCCCGAACGTACGCGGCCGAGCAGTGCCGCATTGATGGCCGCCACGGCATGGATGCCGGTGTACATATCGCCCAAAGAGATGCGCAATAGTGGCGGCGCCTCGCCGGGGTTGCCCACCATTTGCATGATGCCGCTCTTGGCTTCAGCGATCAAACCAAAGCCGGCGCGATGGGAGTCAGGCCCGGTATGTCCGTAGGCCGATATGGAGCAATACACCAGGCCAGGGTTGCGCTTGGATAGATCGGTGTAGCCCAGGCCCAGTTTGCTCAAAGCGCCGGGGCGGTAGTTCTCGACAAACACATCGGCACTGTCCACCAGCTTTTCTAGCATGGCGCGTCCACGCGGATCTTTGATGTTGACGCACACGCCTTTTTTGCCCATGTTGAGCTGCAAAAAGTAGCCGCTGTGCTCGCCCGCGTCGCCAACCATCCAGGCGTGCTGGCGGCCTGCGTCGCCAGTATTGGGCCGCTCGATCTTGATGACCTCGGCACCCAACGCCGCCAGGCAACGGCCCACATAAGGGCCTGCCAGGAAGTGGCTGTAGTCGATGACGGTGATGCCTTTGAGAGGCAAGTCTTGCTGTTCGTTTAACATGTTTTAGGCCTTTAGCCCTCGCGTAATATGCGTAATAAGCTATGAAATAAATAGCAAAAGAGTCGTCAGTCGCTGGCTGGACGGCGTGGAATCATCAGCCGGTGTTCGCCCTTTTGAACCACTTCATCGTTTTGGTTGATCAGCGCGCTGGGCAAAATCACAATGCCCCAGCCAGGGCGGCTTTTGGAGGCGCGCAGGCCGCTGACGGTGAACTTCACATGCAGTACGTCGTTCACCTTGATAGGCAACAGAAAATCCCAAGTCCAACCCAGCGACATGCCCGGCAGAAAGCGGTATTCGCTCTGCGTCTTCAGGCCATCGGCAATGGAGAGGCCAAACAGGCCATGCGCCACGATGCAGCCAAAGTGGCTGGCGTTGGCATAGGCCTCGTCCACGTGTACGGGCGTGTGATCGCCCGTCAGATCGGCATAGGCCAGGATGCGTTCTTTGGTGACGGTGTAGGTAGGGCTGATGCAAACGTCGCCGTCTTGGGCGTCGTCCCAGTATTTTTCAGGGGTGGTGAAGGTGGGCATAGTTGGGGCGGAAGTTAAAGGTTAGGCGCGCGGATTGACTGCCAGCGCCTCGGCCACGGAATTGCCGCTGGCCTGCATAAGCTCTACCGCCAGGCCATCGGGCAGGCGCAGCCAGTTGCGGCCTTGCGGCATTTCCGTCACGCTAAAGCGCGCGGCTTCTTGGAGTGCTTCTTCTAGGTCTTCCACCATGATGCCCAGGTGGGCCAGTCGACCTTCAACGGCATTAGGGCCGTCAAACGACGGGTCCGCCATCAGTTGCATGCCGCCCAGGCTCCAATACTGAGCCGGGTTGTCTTCGGGCCCGTCCACCTGGCGTATGGTCTGGCCCAGCACCTCTTTGAAAAAGCGAATGTGCCAGTGGATGTCTTTCACACGCACCGCGACGTGCTCCACATACGATTTTTTGGAATAGGCCATAGCGGGCTCCTGAACAAATGAATGGGGATAAACGGATGGATTTATGGGGCAACGCGCGTCGCGTTTGCGGCATGGACATTCACCGCAAGCGCACGCTCAATACCCTTGATCGCCGCCACCAGCGTCTGGTTTACCGGGGTGGCCACGCCACACCGTTGGCCCCAGCGCACTACTGCCCCGTTGATGTAATCAATCTCAGTGATTGAGCCTTTTTCCAGACTCTGCAACATGGAGGTTTTGAACTCCAACGGCAGCCCGGCACAGGCCTTAACCCAAGCGTCGCGCGGCTCGGTCATGCTCAGGCGCACGCCCGACGCTTTGGCCACGGCCATGGCCTCGGCCACAGCAGCCACTGCCGTCACTTCGATCTCAGGCACTTGGTACAGCTGGCCATAGGTCAGGCGGCTAATGCCGCTCAGCGCCCCGGTGGACACATTGATCAGCAGTTTGTCCCACATCACGCCCAAAATGTTGTCGCTCACCGTGGTCTGCAGACCCGCCGCGTTGAAGGTGTCGGCCACGCGCTGGGTGCGCTCGGTAATGCAGCCATCGAGTTCGCCGATGATGGTTTCTTTGCCCGCGGTACCCGCAATCACATGGCCGAGCGCCAGCTGCGTGCCACCCACATAAGTCTTGCCCGCCAGCACGTTGGCGCGGCCCACGATGGCCGCCAACACATCTTCATGGCCCAGCCCGTTTTGCAGCGACAGCACCAACGTGTCAGGTCCGAGGAGCGAGCGGGCAGCCTCCATCGCTTGCTGCGTGTGAAACGACTTGACCACCACCACCACCAAATCGACCACACCCACCGGCTGGGCAGTGGTAGCTGCATGCACTTTCACCACGCGGTCTACACCGTCGCTGCGCAGAATCAAGCCATGGCGATTCATGGCGTCCACCTGGGTGGCGTTGCGGTTAACCAGCCAGACCGTATTGCCCGCCTCGGTCAGCACACCGCCGATGGCACAACCCAAGGCACCGGCACCCAATACACAAATCTTCACACACACTCCTGACACACCCGAAAGAGACTTAGGTACGGATTTTGAAAAGATACGCCCCTATCGTCCAGACAATGGATGCAATAGTTATCATTGCGAAACACAATATGCCAAGGGTTTCTATGGATGCCGACCTGCCCCTGCTGGACATCAAGCTGCTGCGGCTGCTGGACCAGCTTTACACCACCCGCAGCGTGACCCGCGCCGCCGAGGCGCTGGGGCAAAGCCAGCCCACGGTGAGCATTTGGCTGGCCAAACTGCGCAGCCTGTTGGGCGACCCGCTGTTTGTGCGCACGCCTGAGGGCATGCTGCCCACGCCGCGCACCGACGCGCTGATCGCTACCGTGCGCGAAGTGCTGGTGGGCCTGCAACGGCTGAGCCAAGCGGGCGCAGAATTTAACCCCACCACCGCACAGCGGCGTTTTTCGATTTGCATGACGGATGCCAGCCACATCACCCTGCTGCCCAAGCTGCTGGCCTACGTGCGCGCAGTAGCCCCCGGCGTATCGCTACAGGCCAGCCGCATTGATGGCAATTTGGCGCAGGCCCTGCAAAGCGGCGAGGCCGATGTGGCGGTAGGATTTTTGCCCTGGCTGGACGCTGGCTTTTACCAACAAACGCTGTACGCACAAGACTGGATTTGCCTGGCCAACGCCCGCCACCCCCGTATTACGGACGACAGCCCGGCGCAGTGGAACCTGGCGGCATACCAGGCGGAGGCGCACATTGGCATCCACTCCGGCACTGGCTACCAGTTGCTGGAGAGCGCTGTGGCCGCACAAAAGCTTACGCGCAACATTGGGCTGGAGCTACCGGGCTTTTTGGGCTTGGCCGCCATCGTGTCCACCAGCGATTTGGTCGCCACACTGCCACGCCACATTGGCGAAACGCTGGCGCAAGCCGCCGGGCTGCGCGCCCTGCCTTGCCCGTTTACGATTCCCGGATTTACCGTGAAGCAGTACTGGCACGCCCGCTACCACGCGGATGCCGACAACCGCTGGCTGCGCGGAGTCTGCGCGCAGTTGTTTATGAAATAGGGTTTGCGAGAGGATTGGTGGTGCTAATAAATGCTATAAAAAACATAGCTTCTTACGCATATCACACCTGCGCTACAAGCACATTTGATCTAAAAATTTACTCTAAATACCCACAAACCTGGCCACCATCTCCACCACACTGGCGCGGCGCTGGATTAGGGCTTGCACTTCTTGCACATCGCGCTCGAAGATCAGGCCAAAGGTGTATTGGTTGGATACGTTGAAAAAGCTAAGTGCCGAGACGGACGCATGGATGTCCAGGGGGTCCAGCCCGGCACGGAACACGCCCTCTGCCACACCGCGTTGGTACAATTTTTCGATGGTGGCAATCGCCGCCATATTGACTTGGCGCACGCTTTGACTTTGGGCCAGGTATTGCCCGCGCTGGATGTTCTCGGACATCACCAAGCGGATGAAATCCTGGTTGCCTTGGTGGTGGTCAAAGGTGAATTCCACCAAGCGGCGCAAGGCCAGCATGGGCGAAAGATCTTCCAGGTGTTGGTCGCCCTCGGTCTGGCGCATGCGGCGGTAGGCGTCTTCCAGCACTGCCACGTACAGGCCTTCCTTGCTACCAAAGTAGTAGTAAATCATGCGCTTGCTGGTGCGGGTGGCGGCGGCTATGGCGTCAATGCGCGCACCGGTCAGGCCCTTGTCCGCAAACTCGTGGGTGGCCACCGCCAAAATTTCGGCCATGGTGCGAGCTGGGTCGTTGGTGCGCGCGGCCGGGGTGGTTGGGGCGGGAACGGGTTCTACGTCTGAATGTACTAGTTCGTTCATTTGGCAAGTATAAAACTCCCCACGCCCACAGCCCCTACGCACTGTGCCGCTGCTAGTTGGGCAGCACTGCGCGTCCCGCCGCTTTCCAAGCCGCAATGCCCCCCTCCAAGTGCCGCGCGTCGATGCCCATGGCGCGCAGCGCCGCCGTCAGGCCCTGACTGATTTCGTGGCCGTGGGCGCAATACACCACCGCGGGTCGGTCGTTGGCAACGCCGTCTTTCCAATCCAGCCACAGCGCCGGGTCCAGCCACTGATCACCCGCAATGTGGGTGCCATCGCCTTGGCGGGCTGCGGCGCGGCGCACATCCAACAAGGTGAATGGCATATCACCGCCCTGCCACAACGCCAATTCGCGAACCGTCATATGACCCATGCTCTGCTCCTAGTGAAAAAGTGATACCAATAAACCCAGCACGGCGCTGGCTGCAATGACGTGAATCACGTTGCGCTTGTACTTAAACAGCGCCACCGCGGCCAGCACCGCAATGACCGCCGCCACCGCATCAAACCGGCCTGACTGGCCTTGGGGCATGAGCACGTGGTAGCCAAAAAACAGCGCCAAATTCACCACCACGCCCACCACGGCAGCCGTGATGGCGGTTAGGGGCGCGGTAAATTTCAAATCGTTGTGGGTGGTTTCCACCAGCGGGCCGCCCGCCAAAATGAAGATGAAAGACGGCAAAAACGTAAACCACGTCACCACCGTGGCCGCCACGGCTCCGGCCAAAAACAGGCTCTCGGGGCCAAACAGCGCTTTTAGGTAACCACCCATAAACCCCACATACGCCACCACCATGATCAGCGGCCCCGGCGTGGTCTCGCCCAGCGCCAGGCCGTCGATCATTTGCGTCGCGCTGAGCCAGCCAAAGTGTTCCACCGCGCCCTGGTACACATACGGCAGCACCGCGTAGGCCCCGCCAAAGGTGAGCAAAGCAGCCTTGGTAAAAAACCAGCCCATCTGCGTCAGCGTATGGTCCCAGCCCCACGCGGCGACCAACGCGGCCATGGGAATCAGCCACAGCGCCAGCCCCGCGGCCACCACTTTGACCACCCTGGCCCACCGAAAAAGTGCGTGCGCTGGGGTGGGCGTGTCGTCGTCAATCAGCGCCGGGCCATAGGACTTGTCTTTGCCGCCATGGCCACCACCCAACTGGAACTTGGCAGGTGCTACCTTGCCACCCAAGTACCCCACCAAAGCAGCTGCCAGCACGATCAAAGGAAACGGCAATTGCAGCGCAAAAATGGCGACAAGCGATGCCGCCGCTATGGCCCACAGCACGTTGTTCTTGAGCGCTCTGGAGCCAATGCGGTGCGCAGCCTGCAGCACGATAGCCGTCACCGCAGGCTTGATGCCGTAAAACAACCCTGCCACCAGCGGCAGCTCGCCAAACGCGATGTACACCCACGACAAGCCAATCAGGATGAACAGCGACGGCAGCACAAACAGCGCCCCGGCCACCACGCCGCCCCAAGTGCGGTGCATCAGCCAGCCAATGTAGGTGGCCAACTGCTGCGCCTCAGGCCCGGGCAGCACCATGCAGTAGTTCAGGGCGTGTAAAAACCGGCGCTCTGAAATCCATCGCCTGCGCTCCACCAGCTCGGTGTGCATGATGGATATTTGCCCCGCAGGCCCACCAAAACTAATAAAGCCCAGCTTGAGCCAGAAGCTAAAAGCTTCCCAAAAAGACACCGCTGCCGGTACGGTTAGCGCTTGCGCTTGCGCTTCTTGGGAATTGGGGTTGATGGCCTCAAGCATGCTGGTTTCCTGATGTAAAAGTTTGGTACACGCCATCGAACACGGCGCAGGCGGCGGCCAGCAGGGTATCGTCGTTGTCTGTGCTGGCACGCATACCGGCCAGCACACTCTCAATGCCCGCAGCCTCTGGCGGCTGCACACCCCCGGTGTCTAAAAAATGCACTACGCCACCCAAACGCTGCAAGGCAGGGTCAGTCAGGCCAAAACTGGCCAACAGCACCTCAAAGGTCACGCGTGCACCTACATGGCTAAATTCAGCGCCGTCAAAGTCGAAACCTAGCGCACCACTGGGGCAGTCTTGCGGCGATGCCAGCCACAGCCACTGGGCTTGGGGGTCGATAAACCGGCGAATCAGCCAGGCGC
>JBJOLD010000349.1:0-2714 GCA_046045765.1 Pseudomonadota bacterium
CAAGTCATGCGCGGCATCGGCTTGGCCATCATCGCTATGGTCTGTTTCGCCACCCTGGACACCACTACCAAATGGGTGTCACTAAGTGCCCCGCTGATGGTGGCCATGTTTTTCCGATACGCATTTCAAGCGCTGGCGACTACAGCAATAGAGCTGCCGCGCCAGGGGCGTGCTTTGCTGCAAACTAAATGCTTAGGGCTGCACATTGCGCGTGGTGGGTTGCTTTTGGTGACCAGCATTTTTGCGTTTTTGAGTCTCAAACACATGCCTGTGGGTGAGTTCACAGCCATCGCGCTGCTCACCCCTTTGATCGTCACACTCACGGCTGCACGCATACTCGGTGAGAAGGTTTCCCGACTGCGCGTAATGCTTGTGGTCGGCGGCTTTATTGGCACCTTGGTCATCATTCGACCCAGCGGTGCTGACTTCAACTGGGCTCTGCTGTTTCCTGTAGGCGTTGTGGTGGCTAACGCCGGGTTCCAGTTGCTGACTAGCCGAATGGCGCGCACCGAAGGCTCCATGACCATGCAGTTTTACACTGGCTGGACTGGCGCGCTGGTGGCTGCAGTGGCATTGCCATTTGCGTGGAAGCCGATTACGTCACCCCAAGTTTGGGGTGGGCTGTTGCTCATGGGGCTCTTGGGGAGCCTGGGTCACTTTATCTTCATTCAAGCCTTCAAGCGCGCTCCAGTTGCGGTGCTCATGCCATATATGTATGCCCAGATTGCCTTCGCCATGTTAGGTGGCTGGTGGATGTTTGCCCACGTGCCCGACCACTGGGCACTGGTCGGCATGGCTTTGGTGGCCGTGTGCGGTGCGGCTGGGGCTTGGCTCACCACCCATGAAAGCCGTGCTGTAGCTGAGTCGCCTGAGCACTAGTTTTTTATGATTTGGGCCGCTAGACCATGCGCACACGCACGGTAAGCTGGTCTAGGTTGAGATTGTGATGGCAGCTTGCGCGGCCCTTGGCATGGTTCACGTTATCATGCCCACGCCGTGTGCCGCGGTGCTGCAACCACTTTGACTGAAACCCATGCCTATCACTGCCAAGACTGTTATCCGATCCGTTGTGCTGCTCGTTTTGGCCGCAGCCATCGTCTTTGCGCTCTATCTTTATGCTGCTCTGAGCTGGAGCTACTCCAAAGGCGAGCGTGCAGGTTTTTTACAAAAAGTGTCTGAAAAAGGCTGGATCTGTAAAACTTGGGAAGGCGAGTTGTCTCTGGTGGCGTTGCCGGGCGCAGCCCCTGAAAAATTCTTGTTCACAGTGCGCGATGAAGCCGTGGCCACTCAAGTGAACGCCGCCGCTGGCAAGCGCGTGGCTTTGTTGTATGAGCAGCATATGGGCCTGCCCACTTCATGCTTTGGCGATACCAATTATTTTGTAACGGGCGTTAAAGAACTTGCGCCTTGATAGGCCCATATCGTCCCCGTTTTCAAAAACTAGTCCTGCCAGGATAGTGCCCAGGACAAAATATGTGCGCAAGCCGGGGTAACTAGCCCCGGTAAACCCACTCTTGACCACATGGGCGCTGGCGGGAGTTAATACTGGAGTGGCCTGTCTGTGCGTTAGTGCCGTATTTTGCAAATTTCAAACCCACAAAGCGTGCGCGTGTTGCTATCATGCAACGCCGCAATGCGTAGGCTATCCAATGCTGAAGGCGCCCGAGGCACACCGCAATCTGTAATTAACTAAGTGATACAAGGCGCCCGCACATGCTGACCACCATGGTGATTGACGACGATGTTCTTGCCTACACACGGGCGATGGCGCAGCGCCACGGTATGACTCTGGGCGGTGCAATGTCGCTGCTGGTGCGCCAAGGTATTGCTGCTCAGGAGGATGCTGCACTGGTTCCTGCAGTGGCTCTTCAACGTCGTTTATTGCCCTTACGCGCCCAAGTGCATGCCACAGCAATGGGTGCAACCCCTGAAATTCGAGAGTCCGCGTAGTCGCCTTAATGGGCTAGTAATTCACTGGTCAGTACCTCGGCGCGCAGGGTGTAGGCACGGGTTTCGGTAATTTTTACATCTACCAGCTGGCCCACCAGGCGGGCGTTGCCAGCAAAGTTGACTACACGATTGCATTCTGTACGACCCATCAGTTCGCCGTTGTCGCGCTTGGACTTACCTTCCACCAAAATACGCTGCACTGTGCCCAGGCGGCTCTCTGAGATGCGGGCAATGTTGGCGTTAATGGCCGCTTGCAGTGTTTGCAGGCGCGCCAGCTTCACCGCGTGCGGTGTGTCGTCATGCAGGTTGGCGGCAGGTGTGCCGGGGCGGGGGCTAAAGATAAAGCTGAACGAGTTGTCAAAGCCCACGTCGGCAATTAGCTTCATCATCTTGGCAAAGTCGTCCTCGGTCTCGCCGGGGAAGCCAACGATAAAGTCGGAGCTGATGGCCATGTCTGGCCGAATAGCACGCAGCTTGCGGATGGTGCTCTTGTATTCCATGGCGGTGTAGCCGCGTTTCATGGCCATCAAAATTTTGTCGCTGCCGTGCTGCACCGGCAGGTGCAGGTGGCTGACCAACTTTGGGATTTTGTCGTAAGCGGCAATCAGCGCGGGGGTGAACTCGTTGGGGTGGCTGGTGGTGTAGCGGATGCGCTCAATGCCGGGGATGTCGGCCACATAGTCCAGCAGGGTGGCAAAGTCGGCCACCTCGGTGCTGCCGCCCATCGGCGCGCGCCAAGCGTTCACGTTTTGGCCGAGCAGGTT
>JBJOLD010000039.1:0-3576 GCA_046045765.1 Pseudomonadota bacterium
GCCTAGCGCCACCAACAACAAGATGGAGCCCAGGCTAATGCCACTGAAAATGGCGCCAAGCCGGTCACCCCAAGCCAGCCGAGATTCCACCTTGGCGAGGCTGTTGCGCAGCGCGCTTTTGACATCGGTGTCTTGCTCGGTTTGCAGTCGGTCCAGAAGCAAGGTTTTGGTGGCTGCCAGAGAACTGTCAGAAAGCACAGTGGCAGCTTCCAGCCGCTTGGCTTTGTCGGCACTGTCCAGCATCGCAGAGGCGCGTAGCAGCCCCATTTGGGCCTGGATATCAGACACCTGTTCTTTGGCAAATGCTTTGTCAATTAAAGGCATCTTGCTCTCGTCTACTTGGCCTTGCAGGGCCTTGACCGCTTCGCGCCGAACGGCAGCGTCGGGAGAAAGCAGTTTCAAAGCAGCAAGCGCGCTTTCAATTTCCCCGCGCATGCGGTTGTTGTTCATCACATCTTCTGCGGTGTCTGGCACAACCACCGCGACCCCGGTAACGGCATCAAAGCCTTTACCGTCTTGCACGATCACCGGCTTGCCATTCACCACCTTGACCGCATCGTCATTCAGTGCTTGCAAGAAGTATGCGAATCGCTCATCCGCACCTGCAATCGCAGCACGCAAGGCCTCTATACGCGCATCGCCATCACCAATGGTGATGGTTTTTACCTGGTCAGCCGTTATGGAATGTGCGTAACCAGCTATGAAAACCATAGCAAGTAGCAAATATTGAATTAATCGTTTTGGCATTCGCCGTGGACTCCAGTTCAATCAAACATGCCACCACCCCGGAATGAGGTGGTGGCAGTTTTCACTTGGCCGTTGAAATTACTTGGTCACTGGCTCATCAGGCTTCTTGTCGTTGCCTTCGATGTACGGAGACCATGGCTTGGCCTTCACAGGGCCGGGTGTTTTCCACACCACGTTGAACTGACCGTCGGCTTTGATTTCGCCGATGAACACGCTCTTGTGCAAGTGGTGGTTCTTCTCGTCCATCTTGCTCACAATGCCGCTTGGCGCCTTGAACGTCTGGCCCGACATGGCTGCGATCACCTTGTCGGTATCCGTCGATTTGGCTTTCTCTACAGCTTGCTTCCACATGTTGATACCGATGTAAGTGGCTTCCATCGGGTCATTGGTCAGTGGCTTGTCTTTGTGACCTGCAATGCCCTTGGCTTTGGCATAGTCAGACCACTTCTTGATGAACTCGGTATTGCTGGGGTTCTTGATGGACATGAAGTAATTCCATGCAGCCAAGTGTCCCACCAGCGGCTTGGTATCTACGCCGCGCAACTCTTCTTCACCCACGGAGAAGGCCACTACAGGCACGTCTTTGGCCTTCAGGCCAGCGTTACCCAGTTCTTTGTAGAAAGGCACGTTGGAGTCGCCATTGATGGTGGACACCACGGCGGTCTTGCCAGCAGCGGCAAACTTCTTCACATCAGCCACGATGGTTTGGTAATCGCTGTGGCCAAACGGTGTGTATTTTTCGTCGATGTCTTTGTCAGCCACGCCTTTGCTTTTCAGGTAAGCGCGCAAGATTTTGTTGGTAGTGCGGGGGTACACATAGTCCGTGCCCAACAACACCCAACGCTTGGCGCCGCCGCCTTCTTTGCTCATCAGGTAGTCCACAGCGGGGATGGCTTGCTGGTTAGGCGCGGCACCGGTGTAAAACACATTTTTGGACAGCTCTTCGCCTTCGTATTGCACAGGGTAGAACAGTAGGCCGTTCAACTCTTCTACCACGGGCAACACAGATTTGCGGGACACAGAGGTCCAGCAACCGAAGATGACCGACACCTTGTCTTGCGTCAGCAGCTGCTTGGTTTTTTCGGCAAACAGGGGCCAGTTGGATGCAGGGTCCACGACCACAGGCTCGAGCTTCTTGCCGAGTACACCGCCCTTGGCGTTGATTTCGTCAATCGCCATCAACACAGTGTCTTTCAACACAGTCTCGGAAATGGCCATGGTGCCGGACAGGCTGTGCAAAATGCCCACCTTGATGGTGTCAGCAGCAAAGGCCGGCACGGCAGACAAGGTAGTCAAGGCGACGGCAGCGGTAAGTGCCTTCAGGGTAAATCGGCGAGAGGTTGCGCGTTGCATAAAAGCTTCTCCAACAAAGAGGTGAGTGGGCAAAAATTGCTGCAACCACCACTTGAAGAGATACGTTGCAGACACCCAAATGGTAGGGATTCGGTGCAACATTAGAAATACGCCGAGTGGCGTATACCACTGGATTTAACGTGACTGTTTTACGGCATCACGCGGTTACGGCCACGTGCTTTAGCCAAATACAGCCCCTTGTCAGCCGCAGTGTAGAGGCTGTCGAAATTGCGCTTCTCGAGGGCGGTGGTGCCCGACACACCAATAC
This sequence comes from Pseudomonadota bacterium, assembly GCA_046045765.1. GTDB lineage: Bacteria > Pseudomonadota > Gammaproteobacteria > Burkholderiales > Burkholderiaceae_C > Allorhodoferax. The sequence goes on from JBJOLD010000039.1 coordinate 2,369, forward strand.
TCGTAGTTACAGGCAGTTTGGATGACTCCCACACCGTGGGCGAGGCCTCAATGCGCTGGCGCAATTTTTCTGCTAGTTTGCGGGCTGCCTCTAGCGAGGTCGAAGGCAGCAGCACAATGAATTCCTCACCTCCCAAGCGGCCCACCATATCGGTGCTTCGTACCGTGCTGCTGGCAATATTCGCAACATTTCGCAGCACCGCATCGCCAGCAGGATGTCCCGAGCTGTCATTTATGCGTTTGAAATTATCTAAATCCAATAACAACAACGCAGTATGGCTGCCTTGCCTTTGCGCGCGGTCTAGCTCCAGGCGAGTTAATTCTACAAATGTGTTGCGGTTAAAAAGACCTGTTAGACCATCAATTCGGGTCAAGCGCTCTAACTCACGCTGCTTGTTTTGCAATTCGAAATGGGCTTTTTTAAGCTCAGCTTGCTGAAAAGCCAATTTGCAAAAATTGCGCCAGAGCATGACCGACAACGTCAGCCCCATGACGCAAGCTGCAAAGCCATTAAGTCGATTCGACAAGAGCACTTGGGCATTGTCTTGCGTTAAACCGATTGCATAAAAGAAACAAAAATATGCACCTAAATACAGCAGCACCGCGAACTTTGGTCGCATATAAAACGCGACGCTGATGATCAAACAGCTCAGCAGAAACGGCGCAATACTTGGTGTAATCCACTGGTCTGCCGCAACTACAAGTACCGAAAATACGATACTCAGACAGGCAAGTGCAATCGACAAAAAATGCACCGATGCAGGGTGCTTTGCGCGCGAAAGTCGATGCGCTATGACTCCAAAAACGCCCATGATAAAACCCATGGCGCAGTGCAAAATCAACAAGGACCAAGTCCATTTACCAGCCACATCACCCAGGGCTCTGAACACAAGTTGCCACCCAAACGCTAACGCATGCAACGCATTAAGTAAGGCAACGACAGGAGCGATCCAGATTATCCGATTAAGGTTAATTGCTGCGACTGCCCGAGCAACGCTTGCGTCTTCGGCGTTCCATCGAGCGAGAAAGGAACGTATTTCAGGGACTTGTAAATTCATGGGCACAGACAGTGTGTACCCTATTCTCTCAGGAATGAAAAAAGATCAGCAATCTCAATAAGGTTTGAAATTAGCACCCAAGCGCCCACCACCACGCACCGGTGCAGCCGTCAACCCAGGCGCCAACGCACGCCGCTCATACCCCACCGCC
>JBJOLD010000215.1:0-8578 GCA_046045765.1 Pseudomonadota bacterium
CGGCCCCATTCGAGTTTGAACTACCGCACACCGGCTGAGTTCATAGCGGGCTTGAAGAACGATTTATTAACCGAGACCAAGAAGTCAAGTTGAGATTGGTCCGAAGAAACCCGGCAGGTCACCAGGGCGGCTTGCAAAATCTGGTGCGCGTAGTTGAAGTACAGCCAGCGCTTGGGTTCCAGCTTGGCGTGGCCGTGGGTGTCCAGCCAGCGCCGCCAAGTGAGCCACTGCAGCTGCTGGGTGCGGTGGCTGTCGCCGGCTTCTATCAGCGCGTGGTGCGCAAAGTCGGCGCCCCGGCGCAGTGGCTTGCTACCCTTGAACAACAAGGGGCTGGCCGGTGACGATGTGCTTCTGGCAGGTAACGCGAGTTTGGCACTGCAGGCGGGGCAGGTGGTGGTGCTGGAGCCTTGGCCGCAGCTTGGTTTGGTTTGGGAGGCGGCTTCCTCAGGCAACTTCCTGACTGTGCCCCCGATTGAACTGCTCCAGGTGCTGGCGTGTTCCCTGAAAAATGGAGTGCGACAACTGAGTTGGAAAATCAGCAGGAAGCCGCTGTGCCACGTCGGTCAGTGCAACGTCTAGGCGTCGTGTCATGTCCAGCATTGCGGCCCAGGCGCCCTCAACGCCGCTGCGCTCGGCCAGTGCTTCCCAGTGACGGTACTGAATTTCTGACAATTTGTAATGCGCGGTCTTGTTGCGCACCGCCATCGCCATTTTTACTTTTTTGTATTGCAGCGCGTGAGGCCCTGCCCCCATGAGTGGCCATGCCGATAGCACGTCATACAAGGACGTCATGCGGTAGCGGCCCGCCGCCAGTACAAACAATGAAAAGTTTTTGGCGTGGCCATCGATCGCCGCTAAAAACCAGAACAAGAGTTGGGCGCATAAGAAGGTGCGACCGTCTTCATGAAAGGCGTCGCCGCCTTTCAATATTTCCAAACAGGCTTCGATGCCAGGGCCACCTTGTTGTTCATATTTTTGGTCGCTGGAAACCCCTTTGGCTTGGCATAAGTCTTCTTGCGGTAAGCGCGTAATCCAGTGGTCCGGGTGCCATCGGCGGTCAAACCGGGTCACCACCAAGGCCCGCAGTGCACCAAAGGCCTCTATGTGGCAATCGGCCACCGGCAGTCCCACTACGCTCACTATTTGATTGCAAAGCCATTCGTTTTCTACAGACAACCGCAGATCCAAATTGCGCCCAGCGGTCACGCCAATCGGCGGTTTGAGGATGTGCGTCGTGGGGGTTGCGCCCAGAGGGCGACACCATTGGCCCTTGACCTGGAGCAACGCCGTTTTTTCTTGCGCACCGGCAATGGACAAACGAAAGTCTTCGGGTTCGTCCTGGGCCCCTAGCCCGGTTTGCGATCCCAGCGCAGCAAGGTGGTTTTCTATGTGCTCAGTGCTGAGAGGCTCAAACCGCAGTTGGTCAAACCCATCAGGTGCCAGGCCAGGCGGCAGTAGCTGCACCGCACCCACGCAATCGCGCCCCACGGCCCGTAGCAGGGCGAAGGCATCGGCGCTTTTGGTTTTAAAGCGACTGGCGATGCGTTTGCGAATGCCTTCACTATCGGGCAACAGGTTGTCAAAGTAATTGCGAACAGCATCCCCCACCAAGCGGTTGTCTGCGGTAAACGGCAATGACAACGAGAGTGGCCGGCTGCGCGGAGAGACGCGCCATGATGCTGCGTAGTCAAAACGGTGGTTGCCGGTGCGCCCCACACTCCAGGTGCCGACCAGTTCTCCGTTCATCCACACCGCAAGCTCTCGCATCACCATTCACTCCCTGCAGCTGCAGCTGGTGCTTGCGCATCGCGCAGGACCAGATTCGTGCCCAAGATGGCCAAAATTTCTAGTAGTTGCCCGGCACTGACTGCAGTTGGGTTGCTCTCTATCGCCGCAATGCGCGACTGGGATACGCCAAGGCGGTTGGCAAGATCGGTTTGGCTCAGGCCGCGAACTTTTCGCAATGAGCGTAATTGCGGTGCCAGTTGACCTGGAACTGAAATGAGATAGTCCATAGCGAGATATCATCTTGGTGTTGTATTTGCATATTACAACTCTAATGTGATATTTGCAAGATATCTCTTAAGGGTAATATCTTGAGGGCTCCTCCGCTTCGGGAAATAGTTGCCTACCTTACCGGATGCCCCGTATATACCGGCTCAGCCCCCCATCAGGAACCACTTCCGCCGGGTCTTTGGGGCGGGATGGCGGGGTGGATAGAGCGGGTGATGCGGGGCTGAAAATCTTTTGCGCTAGGTTTTGCGGTGGTGCTACCTTCATGGCGAGCTCCAGTTTCTCGGCCCATTCGGCCAAATCGGTATGGCCATCTTGCAACGCACTGGCGCGGGCAATACGGATGATTTCCGTGGCGTAGTCGGTGTTGGCGGCCATCCACTCGGTATCCGTCACGCGGCCTACTTTGCGCCGCAACAGCACATGCAGGTGGGCGGCAATGGCAAGTTTTTCACTGGCTAGCACGGTGCATCTCCTCTACAGGCCCATTTTCTCGCGGTGCTGCGAAATGTCCAAACCGGCGCCCTCGGCGGCATCGCTCACGCGCAGACCCACAATCACTTTGGTCAGCCACAGCAGCACGGCGGTCATGGCTGCGCTGTAAGCCACCACGGCCGCCACACCAATGAGCTGGGTGCCCACATTGCCGTGCGCACCCGATATAGAGTTGCTGGCCAGCAAGCCAGTGAGCAACGATCCCACAATGCCGCCTATGCCGTGCACGCCAAACACGTCCAGCGAATCGTCGGCCTTCAGCCAGCGCTTCAGGCCAGTCGCGCCCCAGTAGCAAGCCACCCCGGCTACCGCGCCAATCAGCAGGGCCGATGCTGGCGTGACAAATCCGGCTGCGGGCGTGATGGCTACCAATCCCGCAACCAACCCAGAACACAGACCCAAAAGTGATGGCTTGCCGCGCACCACCCATTCGGCAAACATCCAACTCATGGCACCTGCCGATGCCGCAATGTGGGTCACCGCCATGGCCAGGCCCGCGCGCCCGTCAGATGCGACGGCAGAGCCTGCGTTAAACCCGAACCAGCCCACCCATAGCAAGCCTGCACCAGCCATGGTTAGGCCCAAATTGAACGGTTCAAACGCCTCTTGCCCATAGCCTTTGCGTGGGCCCAAAACATAGGCGCACACCAGTCCAGTGACGCCTGCATTGATATGCACCACCGAGCCACCTGCAAAGTCCAGTACCCCCATTTGTGCTAACCAGCCGCCGGGCTCCCACACCCAGTGGGCCAGCGGCGCATACACCACCACCGACCACATGCCAACAAACCACAGCATGGCCGAGAACAGCATGCGCTCTACCAGTGCACCCACAATCAGTGCGGCGGTGATGATGGCAAACGTCAGCTGGAACATGGCATACACCGACTCCGGCACATTTGGGGCAATATGGCTCACACTTACCAGTCCGGCGTCTTTGAGGTAGTTGAGTCCGCCAAACCAGAGGCGATCGCTGCCGCCCAGCAAACCGTTGCCTGGCGTAAAGGCCAGCGAGTAGCCCACGGCAAACCAGATCAGCGACACCAGCGCTGCAATGGCCACCACGCTGGCCATGGTGTTGATGACGCTTTTGCGCCGCACCATGCCGCCATAAAACAGGGCGATACCGGGCAGGGTCATGAGCAACACCAGTGCGGTGCTGGTCATCATCCAGGCGGTGTCTGCGGCGTTGATAGCGTCGAACGCTACCAGCGCGGGGTGAGTCAATGGTTCGGGTGTAGGCATCGGGCGAAATTCGGGCTAGTTGTACTAGCACTCCCTATGCACGCTGCGTGCCATGTGTGAGCGCACCCCCGTGGTGCGCGCTAGGGCCTAGGCGAAGGTCACCCAGTCGGCGTATTCGGGGGCATCCAAATGCGGCAAGGTGTTGTAGGTCACCAGCATGTGGCGCTTGGGGGTGAAGTGGAACTCGGTCACCGCACTATTGCGAATGCGCAGGTTCAGCTCGATGGTGGTCTCGGGCGATGTACCCAAAATGTGGCCCACGGCGGTGGAGATGGGCCCGCCGCTGCTCACCAGCAGCACGTTGCCTGTGTGGTGTTTGCGCACATGCTCCAGGGCGCTGCTCACGCCGTGCACAAATGCGTTGTAAGTGGGCATGCCGTGGGGGCTTACCACGCCGTTCATCCACTGTGTGAGGCCGTCACGCAGCAGCCGAAAGTGGTGGCGGTACAGCTCGGGCGTGTCGGGTTTCTCCAGCGGCGCGGGGTGAATGGTTTTGATCACTGCTTCGCTGTCGTACTCGTTCAGACCGGGCCACAGCAGCGGTGTTTGGCTCAGGCTGGCACCTTGGGCAATGCCTTCCCAGGTTTGTGCGTGGCGCTTCAAGGTGCCGGTGATGACCGCTTCAAAATGCAAGCCCTTGTGCGCAAAGTACTCGCCCAAACGCTGGCTCTGCTGGCGGCCCAGCGGGCTCAGGTTGTCGTAGTCGGCTGCACCAAAAGAAGCTTGCCCGTGGCGTACCAAATAAAGTGTTCCCATGCGTAGAATTTAAGCCAATTGGGCTCACAGCCCATGTACAACGTGCGACAGCAGCTATTTATTTTGTAGCACTTTTGCAAACACACTACTGTCTACATTGCCGCCGCACAGGGTGACGCCCACGGTCTGCCCTACCAGTTGCGCACGCTCTTGCATGGCGGCGGCAAAGCTGGCGGCACCTGCGCCTTCGGCTACGTTGTGGGTGCAGGCAAACAGGTCGCGCATGGCCTGGGCTACTTCGGCATCGGTCACTTGCACGATGTGGTCAATCTGCCCCTGCATCATGGCTAGCGCCTCGGGATCGGCCACGCGGCAGGCCATGCCGTCGGCCAGCTGGGTGGTTACCGGCGCTTCCACCACGTGGCCTGCGGCCAGCGAGTCGGCGTAGGTGGTGGCGTGGGCGCTCACCACTCCGACAATGCGCGCTGTGTGCCCCAGCGCCCGCTTGGCCGCAATGGCCGCACACGCGCCTGAGCCCTGGCCTATGGGCACGTACACCACGTCAATCTCAGGCGCGGCCTTGAACAGTTCCCACCAATAAGTGGCTACCCCTTGAATCAAGTCGGTGTGAAAGCTGGGCACCATGTGTGCACCGCGCTCTTTCGCCAGTTGCATGGCATGTTCGCGGCTTTCCTGAAAGTCGTCGCCGTGCTCGATCAAGTCCACACCCAGTGCACGCATGGCGGCGTTCTTTTCAGAAGAGTTGCCGCGTGGCACCACGATGCTGCATTGCACGCCGTGCGCGCGGGCGGCCCAGCCGATGCTCTGGCCGTGATTGCCCCGTGTGGCGCTGATCACCTCTTTGGGCAATGCGCCGCGCGCTGCCAACTTGGCAAAGTAGTTCAACCCGCCACGGATTTTGAACGCGCCCACCGGCGTGTGGTTTTCATGTTTGACCCAGCAAGTCGTACCCAGTTTTTCAGACAGCAGGGCCCAGCGGTATTGGGGTGTGGCCGCAAATTCTCGGTAGACCACAAGGGCCGCAGCTTCGATGTTTTGTAGGTGGGGAATCATGGGGTTGTTCATGTGCGGCCTAGTTTGCCCGTGAGGTGAAAAGCAAACAGAAGCGCCAGCGTACCAAAAACGGCGGCCCCTACTGCCTGCCCTGCCAGTACCTCCACCGTGCCGTAATGCGCGCCCCACCACGCAAACGGTATGGTGCCCAGCGTGGCACGCGCCCAGTTAAAGCCGGTGGACCATAGCGGTTTGCCCAGGTTATTGAATGCGGCGTTGGCCACAAACAGCGACCCCATGAAAAAGAAGCTGGCCGCTATCCAACTGCAAAACGCGTGCACCATCAGAGCCCCGTCACCCGTGAGCGAAAAGGCGGAAATCAGCGGTCCTTGCAGCAATGCCAGTAAAAGCCAAGCGCCGCCCACTGATATAACCATGAACCACAGACTGGCACGCAAGCCCTCGCGCACACGGTCAAATTGTTTGGCGCCCAGGTTTTGCGCTAGCACCGGGCCTACGGCACCGCTCAAGGAATAGATGATGCCGAACGCCACCGGCGTCAGTCGGTCTATGGTGGCCTGCCCCGCCACGGCAGACGCGCCGAACTGCGCCACACTGTGTGTCACAAACGCAGCGCCCACCGGCGTGGCGATATTGGTCAACACGGCGGGGCCAGCGATGGGCATCAACCTGCGCGCATCACTGCCCAGGCGGCTGGAGTCAAACGGTGCCATTAGCTTGTGAACGCGCCATGCGCCGTGCAGCCCCACGCACATGAGCACCGTGCGCGCAATCACCACCACGATGGCGGCCCCTTGCAGCCCCAGACCCATGGCAAAGATCAGCAGCGGGTCTAGCACTGCGGTCACTACGGCAGGGATGAGTGTGACCAGCATGGCGCGCCGTGCATCGCCCACCGAGCGCAGTAGTGCTGATGTGGCCATGCCAATGCCCAGCAGCACCGTGGATGGCAGGCTGATGCGCATAAAGCTCAGTGCCAGTTCCAGCACCCGGCCTTCTGCGCCCAGCATTTTTAGAAGCGGCTCCAGAAAGAGGTAGGTCACAAGCATCATTGCAGTTGCAATGCCGCCTACCAGCACCACGCTGGAGGTGCCCAAGCCCCGCGCATCATCTAGATGTTGCGCACCTATGGTGCGCGAAACCAGTGCGGTAATGGCAATCAGCAGCCCGATAAACACCGACATATGAAAGAAGCCAATCACCCCCGCAAACCCCACTGCGGCGGCAATGGCCTGCTCGCCCAGCATGGAGATGTAGAGCAGGTTGATCAGGTCCACCGCAAAAATAGCCACCAGCCCAATGGCTCCAGTGCCGGCCATCACTACTATGTGGCGCATCAGCGAGCCGGTGGCAAATTTGGCAACCGGCTTGGGTGGCGTGATGGCGTTGGGGGATATAGGTTCGGTCATGGGAGCGCAACCATACCCGAGATGCAGGTGACGGCATCGCCGCCCACCCATACTTGACTGTTGCGGTCTTGCTCCAGGTAGACGCGCCCGTCGCAGCCCAGGCAGGTGCCTTGGGCGGCTATGTAGCGGGTGGGGGCATGGCCTTCGGCGATGAGCCACTGCGCCATGCTGGCGTTGAAGCTGCCGGTGACGGTGTCTTCGCGGACGGATTGATCCGCCAGATAGAAAAAACGAATCTCTGCCGACGGTTCTGGGTCTGCTTGCACCGCTGTGGCATGCATTACCGCACCAAACGCGCGGGCTTCTCGGTTGGATCGTGCTATCAAATTACTAGCTGGTTGCGCATGTTCCACGTGGGCTAGGCCCACACCAGTCACTCCAATGGCGGGCATGAGTGATTGCAGTGCGCCCAGGTTGGGCACAAGTTTCAGCACGGACTCCAGGCTGTCCACCAGCAGGCCCAAATGCTGCGGGCCATTGTTCAGATGCTGCGCTGCCAGCACCTGTTGCGGTTGCAAACCCAAGGCTTGTATTACCAGCGCCAAAACCTCAGGCGTAGGCGCATAGCGCTGCAAGGGGGGCGCGGCAAACGCCAGCCGCTGGCCAGTCGCTGCCGTCGTCGTCGCAGTGGAGGTGGAGGTGGCTGTGCGGCGAATCTTGATCAGCCCTACCGGGCACTGCTGCACCACCACGTCGGCCTGCTTGGGCGTGCCGCCAGCTTCCAGCCAGGCGTGGCAGCTGCCAATGGTGGGGTGGCCGGCAAATGGCATCTCATAACCGGGTGTGAAGATGCGCACCTGGTAGTCCGCGCCTTGCGCTTGGGCTTCGGGTGTGGGCGGCAGCAAAAAGGTGGTTTCCGCCAAATTCGTCCAGCGGGCAAAGCGCTGCATGTCGGCGTCAGACATGCCGCTGCCGTCCATCACCACGGCCAGTGCGTTGCCAAAGTAGGGCTTGGCCGTGAAGACATCGACTTGTTTGAAAGCGCTGGTTGTGGGGGCGCGGTGGCGCAGAGCGTTGCTGTTCATGCGGTGTGCCTTGTGCCTAGGTGCGCTGCTTGGCAATGGCCGCAGCCAGCGCCGCCACACCGCTGTGGATTTCTTCCACACTGGGTGTCACAAAGCTCAGACGCATAGAGCGTGTGTCGGGCTCGCCTGCATAAAACGGCGCGCCGGGCACGAAGGCCACGCCCTTGCCCACCGCGTGGGGCAGCAGGTCGACCGCGTTCATGCCCTTGGGCAAGCGCGCCCACAAGAACATGCCGCCAGCCGGGGTGTTCCAGGTGAGCGAGTCGTCAGGCTGCGTGGCAGCGTTGGGAAAGTGCCGCGCCAGTGCCTGCAGCATGGCGTCGCGTTGCGACTTATACAGCGCGCGTATGGTGGGCACATGGCGGTCCAGAAAGCCGTCTTGCATCACTTCAAAAATCAGCCGCTGGTTGAAGCTGGGGCTGTGCAAATCAGCCGCCTGTTTGGCTTGCAGCAGCTTGGGGTACACCGCTTTGGGCGCCACGATAAAGCCCATGCGCAGGCCCGGCGCCAGCACCTTGGAGAACGAGCCCAGGTAGATTCCGCCCTCGGGGTTACGGGCGGTCAGTGGTGCGGGCGGGGCTTGGTCAAACCACAGGTCGCCATAGGGGTTGTCTTCGATGATGGGCAGGCCGGTGCGTTGCGCCTCAAGACTCAGTGCGG
>JBJOLD010000126.1:0-9720 GCA_046045765.1 Pseudomonadota bacterium
GAGCGTGAAAGGTCAATGAAAGAGCTCGCAGCTGCCAGAGATTTTGCACTCGAGGCCAACTTGGCAAAGACCCGTTTTCTAGCTGCTGCCAGCCATGACTTACGCCAGCCAATTCAAGCGATTAGCTTGTTCCATCACGCATTGAAAAGAACCGGATTGACCGAGGAGCAGCTTCTTCTTCACGATCTCCTTGGTAAGTCCGCTCGGAATTTGGGAGATTTACTCAATTCTTTGCTTGACATATCCAAACTGGATGCCGCCGCAGTTGTACCCAGTTTTGAGGCAGTTGGATTGAAGGCACTGTTCCAAATACTGGACACTGAGTTCGCGCCTCTGGCTAAGGAGAAATCACTTCAGCTGCATTTTTACCATCCCAAGACCGATGTCACTGTCCTCGCGGATCGCAAATTGTTCAGCAGCTTGCTGGGAAACCTGATTAGCAACGCTATCAAATACACGCACAGCGGGAAGGTGTTGGTGTCAGTGCGTCAACGCAATGGGCAAGCACTGATCCAAGTATGGGATACCGGTATTGGCATAGCGGCCGAACATACCAACGAAATTTTCAAAGAGTACCTGCAGCTCGGCAACCCGGAGCGGGACCGCAATAAGGGCCTTGGTTTGGGTCTTGCGATTGTGAAGAGTCTTGCGCGTCTTATGAATTCTGAGGTCGGCGTGCGCTCTAAGTTGGGACAAGGAAGTGTTTTTGAGCTGGGCTTGCCCATTGCCAAGTTGTCTGAAGGTTTGCCAAAAACCAATTCCAGCCATGTAGGTGTCAAAGTTCCAAAACCAAGATACAGGCGCGTTGTTTTGATTGAAGACGATGCGATGGTTTTAACTGGAATCGTGCTTTTACTGGAAAACTTGGGAATGAACGTAGAGACCTTTTCTTCTGCGAAGGCTGCTTTGGAGAGCGGCCTGACAAACGCAGGAGAAGTCGATTTCTATCTGTCGGATCTCGGTTTGCCAGACCTGAGTGGGATCGAATTACTGCGCGCTTTGCAGCATCAGCGTGGCCGCCCCATAAAAGCTGCAATACTCACAGGCGATACCTCCCCAGAGTGCATGGCAATGATCAAGTCAAGTCAGTGGCCGGTGCTATTTAAACCCATTGATCCGGACAAGCTGTTGCAATCCATGGAAGATCAAGAGGGCATAAATTGAGTACTCATGTTTTCGGGAGAAGTGCTTTGCCAGACATCGTGCAGAAATTAAATAGCATCAAAAAGGGATCAAAATGAGCAATGGCTGCGCCACAAGAGTAGTGGCAATTGTGGATGATGATCCTTTGATGATTAAATTGGTCAGTCTGATGCTCTCAAATGCCGACGTACGTTTGGAGACGTTCATGTCAGGTGCAGAACTTTTAAAAAGTTCAGCCTTAAAGAAGTTTGATACGGTCATTCTTGACCTGTCCATACCGGACGCCGAAGGCTTTCACATCATGGATAAGTTGGTGGTCAAAAATATTACTGCCGCCATTTTGTTAATCAGCGGACATGACCATGCCATATTGATGGCTGCCAAGGCCTACGGGGAGGGTGTCGGTTTGAATCTGTGTGGCGCACTCAGAAAACCATTCACGCAGCAAAACTTACTTGCGGTACTGGGTTTGCCACCCGGGTCTACCGGCTAGCTGTTTCGGCGAAATCTTCATTGGTATCTGCATGGCGCTGGGCTATTTTTTTGCAGGCTAGATTTATCTGTACGAACGCGTCTGTCACATCAGGGTCAAAGTGAATACCTCGTCCTTCCTGAATGATGGTCATAGCAACTTCATGGGCGAAAGGCGGTTTGTACACCCGGCGGCTGATTAGAGCGTCGTATACATCAGCGATGGCCATCAAGCGTGCGGAAATAGGAATTGCATCACCGGCCAGCCCCAGGGGGTAGCCGCTCCCGTCCCATTTCTCTTGGTGCGAGTAGGCGATTTCCTTGGCGTAACGCAGGAACGGTACGTGCCTGCCAAGCCGGGCTTCTGCGCTTTCTATGGCTAGTTTGCCCAACGTGGTGTGGCTCTTCATGATTTCAAACTCCGCGGGTGTCAGCTTGTCGGGTTTAAGTAAAACACTATCGGGAATGCCTACTTTTCCAATGTCATGCAGCGGGGCCGACTTGAACAAGAGGTCTACCGTTGCATCGTCGAGGTAATGTGAAAACCGCGGGTGCGTTTGCAGCTTTTGGGCAAGTAACCTGACGTAGTGCTGCGTGCGAATAATGTGATTCCCGGTCTCGTTATCACGCGTTTCAGCCAGGGAGGCCATAGTCAGAATGGTGACATTCTGAATTTCACTCACCTCTGCAGTACGTCTTGCGACCTCTTGTTCCAAAAATACGTTTTTGTCCTTGAGAAAATCTGCCGAGGCTTTCAGCGTCAAGTTAGCCTTGACACGCGCCAAGGCAATGGGTGGACTGATCGGTTTGGTGATGTAGTCCACTGCGCCGAGTTCAAACCCCAGCTGCTCGTCGCAGGTATCGGTTTTGGCGGTGAGAAAGATGACTGGAATATCGCAAGTGACAGCGTTCGCCTTGAGCTGCCTGCAAACTTCATATCCGTCCATTTCCGGCATCATGATGTCAAGCAAGATCAGGTCAGGTGGTAGTCCAGAATTTGCAATCTTGAGCGCGCGTGCGCCACTAGAGGCCACTTTAACCTTGTAGTGCGCATGCAGCAGGTCGCTTATGAGCATGAGATTCGCTGCCGTGTCATCCACCACTAATACCGTGAAATCACTCCGACTGCGAAAGGCATCAGCCATGTTTAATAGCCCCGAACATGCTGCATAGTGAGCATTGATTGTGAAATAAACGCATAGGCCTATCCATTGCATCAAGCTTGAGGCTGTTGGCTGAAAATGTGGGGCGAAGAGCTCGACGACGGTCCTCTGAGGCTTGACTGTAAGGCATAAATACATGCAGTCAATGACTGACCTGGCGGACCAAGGGCTCGGCAAACGCAAGCGGCAAATGCACCGTGATGGTGGTGGAGTCCGAAGCATCAGACGTTTTCATTGATATATTGCCGCCCTGGGTTGTCGCCAACAGACGTGCTGAGTAGGTGCCTAAACCGCTTCCGCCTGATTTGGCAGCCGTTGCGTATTTGTCGAAAAAGGCGTCACGCAACGCCATGGTAACGACCCCTTTGTTGCTGACCGAAATTACGAGGTCGGACAGGCAATTGACTTGCAACACTACGCTGGAGCACGGCGGAGCCGCGTCTGCGGCGTTGCGCAGCAAGTTAGAAAACAGGCTGTAGCATAGTAAATCGTCACCCATGCACATCGTGCCCGAAAAAGAATCAACGGGCACCCCTTGGATTTGCCGTTCAAGCGTGATCTGGTGACGTCCCCATCGCACAGCCATTTCGAGAAGAATCCGCTCCACAATGTTTCCGACATTGATCTTGCGCGGGTAAAAATCGAATTCGCCTCGCTCCATTTTGAAAAGATCCAGTGACAAATTGACCATGTTCAGTACGTTGTAAGCGGACTGTTCAATGTCGTACAGTAGGTCCTTGTGAGGCTGCTGAACAGTGTCATCAGACAACAGGTTCGCCGTGAATCCAATAATCCCAGCCAGTGGATTGCGCAGATCGTGGCGTGAAATTCGTTCGACATCCTCTCGCAAGCGCAAGTTGTCTTCTAGTGCAACATTTTTTTCAATCAGTTCAATACGGTTGCGCTTGAGCTCAGCAATGCTGCACTGCAGTCTAAGATGTGTCTCCATGCGTGCCCTGAGAATGGAGGGGTCGGCGGGCTTGGAGACGTAGTCTGCTGCGCCGAGCGAAAACCCTTTTGTCACATCAGTTGCCTGCCCCATTGCAGTCAGGAAGATCACGGGCACCTCCGCCGTTGCAGGATTGGACTTAATGCGTCGGCACACCTCAAAACCGTCCATGTCGGGCATCATGACGTCCAGCAGAACCAAGTCCGGGATCTTGCCTGACTCTATGATTTTCAGAGCTCGCGCGCCGCTATTGGCAACCGCCATGTGGTAATCCTCACCGAGAATATCCATCAAGATACTCAGGTTTTCGGGTACATCGTCAACTGCCAAAATTGTTGCTCGCCGGCGATCACCTGTCGCATTGAGTATGGAGATGGCCTGTAGCTCTGTTCCGGGCTTCGTTATGACTCCGGGCAGGATTGCCTGCATGCCGCCGCGCGTGAGTGGACTGGGCTGCTGAAAGGCGCGTCGTAGTTTGGCTTCAAGTGCCGCGAGGTCAAAAGGTTTTACCAGGTACGCTGACACGCCAGCTTCAAATGCGCTGCGAATCTGCTCTCGGTCCGTTTCGACGGTGACCATAATGACGGGGATCAATTGGAGTCGCTGATTGGCACGGATCTGACGCAACAACTCCAGTCCATTCATCACCGGCATATTCCAATCCGTGAGAACTGCGTCAAAACTGCGTTCGCCGAGAGCTTTCAAAGCATCAACGCCGTGCATGGCCGTATGAACATCGGAAAAACCAAGTTGACGAAGGCTGTTACTCAGAAGGCGACGCATGCCTTCCATGTCGTCTACTATCAAAAATGACGCGTTAGGGTTCATTTTTATTGCTTATAGATTGTAAATAAGGCCTACCAAGATTGGCTCGTCCTGACTGCAGGCGTACCGGCTTGGTCGACCGATACGGGTTTTGACTACCCTGTAGCAACATGAATCGAGCAATTTTTGTAAGTTAAAGTTGCTCTAATAATTTACAGCACAGAATCAAAGCAGTAAGGGTTATATGGAAAATACCGTGAATGGCAGCAGCAACCCTACTCTGCCACAGAACGTCTCGCAAGCGCAACAGGCGCAACGGAAATTCGATCTCGCTCTTGCGCGGACGTCCTACAACTATATGCGGACCTACCTTGAGCCCTTGCCCCTGTCGGCAGACGTTCCTGCCGGTGAGAATTTCTCTGTTGAATACGACGCAAAAGTTATTGCCACGTTTTTGCCGCTGGCTGAAAACTTTAAAAATGTGGTGATTGATTTGCTGGAAAGAGAATTAAAGGATGACTTGCCCGGTGAAGTTTTCACCAGCGTCGAGGAGAGCTACGAAAAACTGGCACAAGAAATGAGTTTCAACATCTGCAAAGATATTGAAAATCTCAAAGATTTCACAAAGGCATTGGGTGATTTGCCGCAGAAAATCAGGCAAGCCATTCACGGTTTGGTTCAGTTGCCCAAGGATCTTGAGAAAATGTTTGCAGGGCTGGAGCAGGTATTTGAAGAATTTTTGACATCTGGCGTAACAGCGTTTCTTAAGTCAACCATGATTGACATGCTCCGGGATCACAAGGACGGGAGATACCTGCGGGCCCGGACACTTGACGACTACGCAAACATGTTCAGCGCGCTGCCCAAGCCCACGGTTTTGACGTTGGAAAAAAAGCAGTGGATGCCCCGAGAGGGAGACGTTTGGGAACACGATTGGTTTTTTGGGTACCTACAAATAGCGGGGTTTAATACTACGAATCTATTGGGTGTGAAAACACAGCGTGGTGCCAGTACGATGTGCGTCCTATTGGCTGACCTTTTGCAAAAAATGCCTGTGACTGACGTCATTTTTCAGGCAGTGATTGGGCGTAGCGATTTGACTTTGCTAGAAGCGGCACAACAAAACCGCTTGTTTGCCTGTGACTATGTTCAATTTGACGGGGCGGAAGGAGGCATGGTTCACGGTGAGCAGCGGTATCTGCCGGCTCCAATTGCATTGTTTTACTGGAACCCGACTCCGCCCGATGGTTTTCCCTCAGGCGGAGGAGCTTTGCAGCCCATTGCCATTCAGCTTGGGCAGACATTTGATGCACAAATCACCCCGATCTTTACGCCCAACAACAGCTCGAATGCCGACGATGCCAACGGCTTCAAATGGAAGATTGCGAAGTACATCACTAATTCGATCTGCGCTGTGCAGCATGAATCTGTAGCTCACCTCGGCGCTTGCCATCTCACAGTTGAGCCGGTTATCGTCGCGAGTCATCGCAGATTGCCTGTGCAGCACCCTCTTATGAAGCTGTTGATGCCGCATTTTCGTTTCACGATTGCGATCAATGACTCTGCATTGCACAGCCTAATTGTTCCTGGTGGTGTGGTGGCCACCGTCATTGGCCCGACGATAGAGTCGACCCGCCAGTTACTTGTCAAAGCGAATGACGCCTGGCGTTGGGACGAACATAACCCAGATCATTTGTTTTCCCTGCGTGGTGTTGATGAGAGTGCTTTGCCTGAATTTCCGTTCAGGGACGACACAATTTTGCTTTGGGGTGCAATCAAGAAGTTTGTTGCTAGCTATGTGGCTGCCTATTACTTCAGCGACCAGTCCGTGGCAGAGGATTACGAATTGCAGGGTTGGATCAACGAGTTGGTATCACCACTTTACGCAGGTATTAGGGGGTTAAATGGCCTCAAAGCGACGGGCAATGCAGCCGCCCCGTTTCAAATTGACAGTCGCGACTACCTTATTGAGTTGGTATCGCACATCATTTATCTCGCAGGGCCCCAACACGCATCGGTTAACTACGCTCAGTTTCCACTGATGACTTATTCGCCTGCCGTATCTGGAACTATTTACCAAGCCCCTCCGCAGAAAAGCACCGTAATTGAGTCTGCTGAAGATTGCATGAAGTGGTACCCGCCTCTTGACATAGCGCTTTATATTGTGTCTTTCGGGTATTTACTGTCTGGTATCCAATTTGATACGTTTGGTCAGTACAGTTCCAACCCGCGTATTCCCTATTTCACTGATTCCAAAATTTCGGAATTGGCGTTGGATTTTCAAGAGAATCTCGCTGAGATCGAGAAGACCATACGTCAGCGCAACCGATGCAGGCCCATGCCCTATCAATGCCAGTTACCTTCGATGATTCCAAACAGTATTAGTATTTAAGTTGTCCATTTGCCCAGGGATCACCGATCCAGTCGGGCTGCCAGTATTCAACAGTTGACGAATGGAAATCGGATGCAGCAAATAGTCCCTGGATATCGGATTCAAGCCACCGTACATCAGTCACACAAAGCTAGTATTTACCGGGCCCTGCGGGAGATCGACCAGCATAGAGTTGTGTTGAAGACGCTGAGGTCGCCACACCCGACTCGCGGTGAAGTTGCCCAACTTCAGCATGAATTTCAATTGGGCAAGCGGTTGATCGATGTGCCCGGAGTCATTCGTGTCGAGAGCTTTGAGCGCTTCGGCCACAGCGTCGTAATGGTCATGGAAGATGTGGCTGGCATCAACTTGGCGTCTTATCTTGGGGAATGCCGGGCTGCTTCCAGGAGTCCGCTCTCCATCGATAGCTTCTTCAAACTTGCAACGGATATTGTTCAAGTTTTGCAGGGTATTCATCACGCACATGTCATTCACAAAGACATCAATCCGCGCAATATTCTTTGGGATGAAAGTACTGGCACCACGCGAATCATCGACTTCGGCATTGCCACTGAACTTTCTCGTGAACGCCAAGATGTCAGCACAGCTAACCTACTGGAGGGGTCGCTGGTTTACATCGCGCCCGAACAGACCGGACGTATCAATCGGTTGGTTGATTACCGTACGGACTACTACTCTCTCGGCGTCACCTTTTATGAATTGATAACCGGTGGTTATCCTCCGTTTTCAGCGGAAGACACCATGGGTTGGGTTTACAGCCATATTGCCAAAATTCCACCTTCCCCCCGCAGCATCAACCCGGCTATCCCCGAAATGCTGGCGAAAGTTATTCTCAAGCTGTTGGCCAAAGCTCCAGAGGATCGTTACCAGAGTTCGCAAGGTCTGTTGGACGATTTGCGCACTTGCAAGGATCAGTGGGGCGCCAAGCGAGCCATTGAAATTTTTCCGCTAGGAAGATCTGATATCTCCGAAAAATTTCAGATCCCGCAAATACTCTACGGCCGCGAGGTGGAAACCCGCGCGCTGCTGACAGGCTTTGCAGCAGTTACTCGTGGCAAAACTGAATTGATTTGTGTCACCGGAAATTCCGGTGTGGGCAAAACATCGCTGGTTCATGAGGTTAAAAACCCAATCGTTCAAAGCAAAGGCTACTTCATAGAAGGAAAGTTCGATCAATTTGAACGCGACGTGCCCTACCGTGCGGTGACGCAGGCATTTCAAGGCCTGATCAGACAAATTCTGAGTGAGTCAGTCGGTCGCTTGAATTACTGGCAAAGCCGCTTGCAGGAGGCACTCGGTCCGAATGGGCAACTCATTCTGGATGTGCTTCCCGAGATGGAGGACGTGATTGGAAGTCAAGCACCACCTCAGGAGATGAATCCTGAGGAAACGAAGAATCGCTTCCTGAGAACTTTCCGGCGTCTGATTGGCGTGTTCGCTACAGCAGACCACCCTCTGGTTATATTTCTGGATGATCTTCAGTGGAGCGACACAGCCACACTAAATTTGGTTGAAAGTCTGGTCACATCCAGTGAGGTCGGCTATCTCTACCTTATCGCGGGTTATCGAAGTAATGAAGTCAGCGAATGCCATCCTATGGCACTCACACTGGCTGCGATTAGAAAGATCAAGGCAGTCGCCGAGCTCAATCTACCACCTCTAACCCGGGAGACCCTACCATTGATCGTTGCTGGCACAGTCCATCGCAATATCGATGCTGTTCGCGAACTTTCAGCAACCGTTTTCCAAAAGACGCAGGGTAACCCGTTCTTTGTACATGAATTGTTACGCAAACTGTATCTAGAGGGTTGCATCGAAATCTCACCGGCTTCCGGTGGATGGATCTGGGACCTAGCGCGAATCGACGCTGTGGACATAAGCCCCAACGTGGCGGACTTCATGGTCGCCCGGCTCAAACAACTTCCGATCGAATCGCAAAATGTGTTGATGATCGCAGCCTGCATTGGCAGTCAGTTCGACTTGCGAACATTGGCGCGTGTCATGGAAGTGACCTTATTGTCAGCGGTCAAGGCCTTGTGGCCGGCGGTTCGCGACGAAATCATTGTTCCCTTAAGTGATCAATACCGTTTGGCGCTGGCCATGAGTCAAGAAGGCAGTGTCTGGGATGAGCCAGGCCATGCCAATGGTTTTGAAGTTCTTTGCCAGTTCAAACATGACCGAATTCAGCAGGCAGCCTACGCGCTCATTGCCGATGACCATAAGGACCAGGTGCATCTTGGAATCGGGCGCTTGCTACTCAAAAGCGCATCGGAGCAGAATCAGGCAGGTCATGTTATGGATATTGTGCGGCACCTCAACTATGCCAAGCACTTGATTGACGATCCCGCTGAAAGAATGGGGCTGGCCCGGATGAATCTGGCTGCTGGCGAAAAGGCCAAGGCGTCTACGGCGTATCGACCGGCATTTGAATACCTCAATATTGGTGCGTCTTTGCTCACGGACGATTCGTGGGCTAGCGATTATGAGTTGGCTTTTTCGATGGCCCGCGAGTTTCTGGAGTGCTCGTATTTGTGTGGCGATTTTGAGGCCGCCGAAGCGCAATATGAGACGCTGCTGCGACGTGCCCGGACAAATCTGGACAAGGCAAAAATATTCCAGATGCGCCTGCGCCAGTACGTGGTTATGGACAAACTATCTGAAGCGATTCAAGTCGGGATACAGGCGTTGGCCATTCTTGGCGTCGCAATTGATAAAAAACCCTCGCTATTTGCGGTCATTCGCGAGGCATTGGCCACTAAATGGAATGTCGGCCGGCGGCCGGTTGCGAGCTTGATTGACCTGCCCGAGATGACCCGACCGGACATTCGATTGGCCGT
>JBJOLD010000137.1:0-4461 GCA_046045765.1 Pseudomonadota bacterium
TTTTGCGCGATGAATCACGCAACGACGCTTTTTTGGCAGGCGCCAAGGCTGCGGGCCTTTTGCAGCTCAAAGGCCATAAATCGGTAGGCGGCATGCGCGCCAGCATTTACAACGCTATGCCTTTGCAAGGCGTGCAAGCGCTGGTTAGTTACATGCGTGAATTCGAACAAAAACACGCTTAAAAAGACAAAGATAACTATGAGCCAACCTCTGCAGTCCGACGAACTGGGTAACTTGCGCGTTGCCATCGACTCTATCGATCAGCAAATGCTGTCCCTGCTGAATCAACGTGCCAACGTAGCCGAAAAAGTCGGTGAGCTCAAGCGCAAAGAGGGCTCCCCATTTTTTCGCCCAGACCGAGTCGCACAAGTCATCAACAAAATTCAAAGCGCCAACCAAGGGCCGCTGCTCAACCAGCATGTGGCTGCCATTTGGCGCGAAATTATGT
The DNA here is from genome assembly GCA_046045765.1 of Pseudomonadota bacterium. Lineage (GTDB taxonomy): Bacteria > Pseudomonadota > Gammaproteobacteria > Burkholderiales > Burkholderiaceae_C > Allorhodoferax. The sequence continues at coordinate 449 of JBJOLD010000137.1, forward strand.
CTGCCTGCCTGGCCCTGGAAGCACCTCAGCGCGTGGCAGTTTTGGGCCCTCAGGGGACATTTTGCGAGCAAGCGGCCATTGAGTTTTTTGGCAGTGCTGCCGACTTGATTTACTGCGCCAATTTTGATGAAGTGTTCCACGCTACAGCCGCAGGCACGGCGCAATTTGGCGTAGTAGGAATGGAAAATTCCACTGAAGGCGTGGTGGCACGCTCGCTGGACTTATTCCTGCGCTCGCCTGTACACGTGGTAGGGGAAGTCAGTTTATTGGTGCGTCACAACCTCATGCGCCAAAGTAATTCATTGCATGGCGTAGAAGTTGTTTTGGCCCACCCCCAAGCCTTGGCACAATGCCAAGGCTGGCTATCGCAGCACCTGCCTAACGCTGAACGACGCGCTGTATCCAGCAACGCCGAAGGTGCACGCCTGTGTGCCGATAACCCCACCTGGGCAGCACTCGCCAGTGAGCGCGCCGCCTCCCAATTTGGTCTGCACATCGTGGCTCACGCTATTCAAGATGAGGCCTACAATCGTACTCGTTTCGCCGTTATCGCCCTGCCGCAAACGCTGGCGATGCCGCCCGCATCCGGCAAAGACTGCACTAGCCTGGTGGTCTCTGTGCCCAACCGACCAGGCGCGGTGCACGATTTGCTGGTTCCATTGAAAAACAATGGCGTGTCCATGACGCGCTTTGAGTCACGCCCGGCAAAGTCCGGCCAATGGGAGTACTACTTTTACATCGACCTGGCAGGTCACCCCTCGCAACCCAACGTCGCAGCCGCATTGCAAGAGTTACAGGGGTTATGCGCTTTTTACAAAGTGCTGGGTGCCTACCCAGTGACGGAATAAATTTATCACTGGTTAAAAAGTTTATGTTCGAACAACTCGGTTTAATTGGTTGTGGGCTGATGGGCGGCTCGTTTGCGTTGGCACTGAAGCGTGCGGGGTTAGTTAAGCGCGTAGTGGGGTATAGCAAATCCCCCAGTACGACAGAGCGCGCGCGGCAATTGGGCGTAATCGACATCGAAGCCCCATCGGCACTTTTGGCAGTGTCGGGGGCAGATATTGTCTTGATTGCGGTGCCTGTGGCCGCTACCGAAGCCACTTTCAAAGCCATCAAACATCTGATCACTCCCAACATGTTGATCATGGACGTGGGGTCCACCAAATGCGATGTTATTCAGTCGGCACGACGCGCCCTGCGCGACCAAATTGGCCCATTTGTGCCCGCCCACCCGATTGCCGGCAAAGAATTGGCAGGTGTAGAAAATGCAGACCCAGATCTTTACAATGGCCGCCAAGTCATTTTGACGCCCACCGAACGCACCCAAACCCTGCAACTTGAACAGGCTGAAGCCATTTGGACTGCACTGGGCTGTAAAGTGCGCAAAATGTCTCCTGAGCAGCATGATGCAGCTTTTGCAGCTGTGAGCCACCTGCCTCACTTGCTGTCGTTCGCACTGATGAATGCCATATCCGGTCAGCCACAAGGCCCCGATTTTTTATCTCTTGCGGGCCCTGGGTTTAAAGACTTCACCCGTATCGCAGCCAGTGACCCGAAGGTTTGGCGGGACATACTTTTATCCAACCGACAAGAATTGCTGGCACAAAGCCAGCTTTTTCAACGCAATCTGCAGGCGATGGAACAACTCATTCGCGACGGCAGCAACGATGCACTGGAGGAGCTGATAAATCACGCCAGTCAAACCCGTAGCCAGTGGAGCATGACCTCCAGCATTAGCAAATAGGCCACCGATGTTTTCGACAGAATTTCTAGACCTGCCGGCGCTCTCCAGTGCGTCGGGCACCGTTACCCTGCCGGGCTCTAAAAGTATTTCTAACCGTGTTTTGCTCATGGCTGCCTTGTGCGAGGGCACGACAACCATCCACGACCTGCTGGACTCCGACGACACGCGGGTCATGCTCACTGCGCTGGCCACTTTGGGCTGCGACATTGCGCAGCGTGACGCAACCGTCAGCATCACCGGTTTGGGCGGGCAACTCCCCAATGCTCAGGCCAAACTCTTTCTGGGCAATGCGGGCACCGCCATGCGCCCATTGACTGCCGCGCTGGCCGTGTTGGGTGGCGATTTTGAACTCAGCGGCATTCCCCGTATGCACGAGCGCCCTATTGGCGATTTGGTTGATGCGCTGCGCCAGCTTGGCTGCCACATCGAATACATGGGCAATGACGGGTTTCCGCCGCTTCGCATTGGCGCAGCCACGCTGGAACTACATGCACCCATTCGCGTGCGTGGCGATGTGTCCAGCCAATTTTTGACGGCATTGCTCATGGCTTTGCCGCTGGTGGCCAAGCACGACATCGTCATTGACGTGGTTGGCGAACTTATCTCACGGCCTTACATTGAAATTACGCTGAATTTACTCGCGCGTTTTGGTGTGAATGTGCAGCGCGACGAGTGGAAGCGCTTCACGATTCCCGCGGGCAGTAAACTGCGTTCGCCAGGCATTTTGCACGTGGAGGCAGACGCCTCTTCTGCTAGCTATTTCATAGCACTTGGTGCAATAGCTTCGGGCGCTACAGCGCCAAATGGCATAAAAATTCAAGGTGTAGGTGCAGCCTCCATTCAGGGCGACATCCGTTTCATGGAAGCGGCACAGCTCATGGGTGCCCACATCGAAAGTGGGCCCAACTGGCTGAAAATTCGCCAAGGTGCCTGGCCGTTGAAAGCCATCGAACTCGATTGCAATCACATCCCCGACGCGGCCATGACGCTGGCTGTCATGGCGCTGTATGCCAATGGCACCACCACCCTGCGTAACATTGCCAGTTGGCGCGTCAAAGAGACCGATCGGATTGCTGCCATGGCCATTGAGCTGCGCAAACTGGGGGCTACGGTGGTGGAAGGTGCTGACTTTATCCAGGTCACGCCGCCCGCAACCCCGGCGGATTGGCGTGCGGCAAGTATTCACACCTATGATGACCACCGCGTTGCGATGTGTTTTTCGCTGGCGGCCTTCAATCCGGCAAATCTGACCGTGCGCATTGAAGACCCCAAATGCGTAGCCAAGACCTTTCCCGACTACTTTGAAGCCTTGTTTTCTGTGGCGCAAGTGGCATCAATCAATGCCATTCCCGTAATTTGCGTCGATGGCCCTACTGCTTCCGGCAAAGGCACCTTGGCCGCAGTGGTTGCTGAAAAGTTGGGTTACCACTTTTTGGACTCTGGCTCGCTGTACCGCATCACCGGTTTGGCGGCGATCCGCGCTGGCATTGCACTGGATGTAGCCCATGAGCGGCAGATTGCCGATTTGCTTGGCAGCCTGCCCATCCGGTTTGAAGGTAGCCACATTCTTCTAGACGACGAAGACGTCAGCGACGCTATTCGCACCGAAGAGGCGGGCATGAACGCCTCTCGCGTGTCGGCTTTCCCAAAGGTGCGTGAGGCCCTGGTGGACTTTCAGCGCAGCTTTCAGCAGTTGCCTGGCCTGGTGGCTGACGGGCGGGATATGGGGACCATTATTTTCCCGGATGCGCCCTTGAAGGTATATCTCACCGCCAGCGCCACCTGCCGTGCCGAGCGACGCCATAAGCAGTTGATTTCAAAGGGAATTACAGCTACACTTGACAGTCTTCGCGCTGACCTAGAGGCACGCGACGCTCGGGATGCCTCCCGTACCGTCGCCCCACTGAAGCCAGCAAAGGATGCCAAGCTGCTTGACAACTCGGATTTAACGGTGAATCAATCCGTTGAAATCGTGATGAACTGGTGGCAAAGCAAGCAGTCTTTCAAACCCATTTGAGAGGCAACAGCAAGGTCTTTTGGGCCTTGTAATTTTGGTCCCCTTGGCTCTCCTCGCGCGTCAGCGCACTGGCCTAGGGGTTCGATAACTTAACCCCGCGATACCTATCGCAACCTAAATGTCAGAATCTTTCGCAGCCCTATTTGAAGAATCGCTACAACGCTCGGAAATGCGCACCGGTGAAGTTATCACCGCTGAAGTCGTCCGCATCGAGCACAGCTTTGTTGTGGTCAACGCTGGCCTCAAGTC
>JBJOLD010000226.1:0-5909 GCA_046045765.1 Pseudomonadota bacterium
GCTCGGCGTATTTGATGTCAGCTGCGCCCAGCTTGGTGATGCCTTCGACATAGGCCTTGTCAAACTGCACTGGAATACCGAATGCAATGGCCGACATGATGGTGGCTTTGTGCGCCGCATCGACGCCTTCAATGTCAAAGGTAGGGTCCGCTTCGGCATAGCCCAAGCGCTGCGCTTCTTTCAAAACCACAGCAAAGTCCAAACCTTTGTCGCGCATCTCACTCAAGATGAAGTTGGTGGTGCCATTGATGATGCCGGCAATCCATTGGATGCGGTTGGCCGTCAGGCCCTCGCGCAGCGCCTTAATGATGGGGATACCACCGGCCACGGCCGCTTCAAACGCCACCATTACGCCTTTGGCAGAAGCCGCCGCAAAAATTTCTGTGCCGTGCACGGCCAGCAAAGCCTTGTTGGCAGTAACCACATGCTTGCCCGCGGCAATGGCCTCGAGCACCAACGTTTTGGCAATGCCATAGCCACCGATCAGCTCGATAACGATATCGATGTCTGGGTTGGCAATAACAGCGCGGGCATCGTTCACCACTTGTACGCCTTCACCCACTGCAGCGCGTGCGCGTTCGGTATCCAGATCCGCCACCATGGTGATCTCAATGCCACGACCTGCGCGGCGTTGAATTTCTTGCTGGTTACGCTTGAGCACGTTGAAAGTGCCGCTGCCCACTACGCCAATGCCCAGAAGGCCTACTTGTATCGGTTTCATATCGTCAATTTTCACTAAAAAATGGTTCTAGCCCTTGCAGGATATGCGTAGGCAGCTATCAAAAAAAGAGCGGTTTAAGTACCCGCGCGCTTGCGGTAGGCTTCCAAAAACTTGGCGATGCGGCCAATAGCCTCCCGCAAATCGTCTTCGTGCGGCAAAAACACAATGCGGAAATGGTCAGGCTGGCGCCAGTTAAAACCGGTGCCCTGCACCAGCATCACCCGCGTCTCACGCAGCACTTCCAGAAAGAACTGGCGATCGTCACTAATGGGGTAGACCACCGGGTCTAGCTTGGGGAACATATACAGCGCGGCCTGCGGCTTGACGCAGCTAACCCCAGGAATGGCGGTGATCAGTTCGTACGCCAGGTCGCGCTGGCGGCGCAAGCGCCCGCCCTCACAAACCAGGTCATTAATGCTCTGGTAACCGCCCAAAGCGGTTTGAATGGCCCACTGGCCAGGCACGTTGGAGCACAGCTTCATGTTGGAGAGCATATTCAGGCCCTCGATGTAATCCTTGGCTGCTTTCTTATCACCTGACACCACGAGCCAACCCGCACGGTAACCGCAGGAGCGGTAGCTCTTGGACAGAGAGTTAAAGGTCAACGTCAGCACGTCGATAGACAACGAAGCCAATGCCGTGTGCTTCACACCGTCGTACAACACCTTGTCGTAAACCTCGTCGGCCAGAATCACCAAGCCGTGTTCGCGGGCGATTTCAACGATTGAATGCAGCAGCTCATCGGAATACAGCGCGCCGGTGGGGTTGTTGGGGTTGATCACCACGATGCCCTTGGTGCGCGGCGTGATCTTGGCACGGATGTCGTCCAGGTTGGGCATCCAGCCATTGGTCTCATCGCACAGATAATGCACCGGTGTGCCGCCCGAAAGGCTGGTGGCAGCGGTCCACAGCGGATAGTCGGGCATGGGCAGCAGCAGTTCGTCGCCGTTATCCAGCAGCGCGTTGGTAGCCATGGTGATCAATTCACTGGCGCCGTTGCCCAGATAAATGTCGTCCAGCGTGACGCCTGCTATGCCCTGTTTTTGTGTCTCGTGCATGACCGCTTTGCGCGCAGCAAAAATTCCTTTGCTGTCGGAATAGCCGGCCGAATTGGGCAGGTTGCGGATCATGTCCTGTTGGATTTCTTCGGGCGCGTCAAAACCAAATACCGCCAAATTGCCCAAATTGAGCTTGATGATTTTCTGGCCTTCGTCCTCCATCTGACGCGCCGCGTCCATGATGGGACCGCGAATGTCATAAAGTACGTTGGCGAGCTTGGCAGATTTGAGAATGGTTTTCAAAGTCCCTCCGGGCGGTAGCTATACAGGGCGAAACCTATAATTTGAACACAGTTCAGTACCCAACTGGTGCGATGCAACATGCAAACAATTACTTGGCAATCAAGACACTATGAAATTTCAGCCTGACGCCATTTCTGGCCCCACTATCACCGGGTATGGGCCAGGTTGGGTGTCCGTAAACGGCGAAAAATTGACCGGCAACCTGGTAGTCAGCATGAAGGCTGGAAGCACTCCATGGGAGTGCAGTGCGTTCGATAATTTACAGGCTCACCATTTCGAACAATTAATTGCGCTAGAGCCTGAGTTAGTGATTTTTGGCAGCGGGGAGCGCATTCGGTTCCCGAAACCACAATGGCTTCAGGCGCTGTATGCCAGACGCATCGGCGTAGAAACCATGGACACTCAGGCGGCTTGCCGCACTTTCAACTTTCTTGCTGGAGAAGGCCGCAAGGTAGTGGCGGCGCTTTTGCTGTAACAGGTCTTGGGCGCCGTTGGTAAGCTCAGCTTTTCAGAGTAAAATCATGGGTTGCTGTTGTCACTAGGACAACACAAATTGCATGCGAGACTGAAAATACTTATGGCGATAGTTGTTAACAAACCCCTCCCAGAATTTGAAGCTAATGCAACCGGCGGGGTCAGAGTGTCAAACACCTCCCACAACGGTAAGGTCATGGTGCTGTATTTTTACCCCAAAGACAACACACCCGGTTGTACCACCGAAGCCATGCAGTTTAGAGACAAATACAAAGATTTTGTCAAAGCCGGTGCCACAGTGTTTGGCGTGTCGCGTGACAACATGAAGTCGCACGATGAATTCAAAACCAAACTAGAACTCCCCTTCGAACTGATTGCGGACACTGAAGAGAAAATGTGCCATATGTTCGGTGTTGTCAAAAACAAAATCATGTATGGGAAAAAAGTGAAGGGCATTGAGCGCAGCACCTTTTTGGTGGGTGCGGATGGCACCTTAAAGGAAGAATGGCGCGGCCTCAAAGTTCCTGGTCACGTGGACGACGTACTCAAAGCCGTTAAGGCTTTAAAAAAGGCGGCCTAAACAGCCATTAACCAGCTATCTGTCAGTCATTGACGGCTTGTTGTTTTGACACACTTCAAAACGGCGGTGTAACTTGGCTCATGCATAATAGTTTTATGCCGCTAAGCACAGCAGTCGCAAATTCTTCTAAAGCCGCCTTGGTTCAAGGCGGCTTTTTCGTTTTTGCAGCAGGCAACTTATATTCTTTACTTTCATAAAGCTCCACTTCATGCCCCTGCCTCCCGCCCCTACTAAACGTGCCGACAGAGTTTCAATCAAAGCGTTTGATACCCCTGCGCGGCCAGTGTCGCGTACCCAACTTTCGGCAGCGCAGGCCCAGATAGTGCCTCAACAGCCCACCAAAAATGTCCTGCGTGAAAAGCCAGTTGCTAAATCAACCGGTAAGACATTACCCCCAATGGTGCAGGTTGAAACCAAAGTAGCCATCAAGGAAGTGGTACCCGCAAAGGTGCCGACGCCCGCTAGAAGCAGACAGCCTGTACGCACCGGTCCGACCAAGCTCTTTGTTCTGGACACCAATGTGTTGCTGCACGACCCGATGTGCCTATTCCGATTCGAAGAACACGACATTTATTTGCCGATGATTGTTTTGGAAGAGCTTGACGGCCACAAAAAAGGCATGACAGAAGTAGCGCGCAATGCCCGACAAACTAGCCGAACACTAGACGCATTAGCAGGTACGCCAGGTGCTGACATCACCCTCGGTTTCCAGCTTGACAGCACTGGTCACCGTGATGCACGCGGCAAGTTGATGTTTCAAACACAACCCCTCAACTACACGCTGCCAACAAGCTTGCCGCAAGGCAAGGCTGACAACCAAATTTTGGGGGTTGTAGAGGCTCTGCGCCAACACTTTGCGCCACGCGAGGTGGTGTTAGTGTCCAAGGACATCAATATGCGGGTCAAGGCACGTGCCCTAGGCTTGGCGACTGATGACTACCAAAATGACAAAACCCTGGAAGATGGCGACCTACTGTATTCGGGCTCCATGGCTTTGCCCTCTGACTTTTGGGCAACCCACGGGCAAACCGTAGAAAGCTGGCAGCAAGGGCCTCACACCTTTTACAAAGTAAACGGTCCCTCGGTACCCGACATGCTGATTAACCAGTTTGTGTACTTCGAGTCCCCCGGCGAACCCAGTCTGTATGCCCGAGTGACTGAACTGCAAGGCACAACAGCTGTACTCAAAACACTGAAAGACTTCAATCACATGAAAAACGCGGTTTGGGGCGTGACCGCCCGCAACCGAGAGCAAAACTTTGCAATGAATTTGCTCACTGATCCCGAAGTAGACTTTGTCACCCTAACAGGCACTGCAGGTACCGGTAAAACCTTGATGGCCTTAGCGGCAGGTCTTACCCAGGTGTTGGACGACCGCCGCTACACAGAAATCATCGTCACTCGCGCCACCGTGAGTGTGGGCGAGGACATAGGTTTTTTACCTGGTACTGAGGAAGAAAAAATGGGCCCATGGATGGGCGCTTTAGATGACAACTTGGAGGTGCTTGGCAAAACAGATACAAGCGCCGGCGAGTGGGGCCGCGCAGCCACTAACGAGCTAATTCGCAGCCGCATCAAGATCAAGAGCATGAATTTCATGCGAGGGCGTACATTTTTGAACAAGTACGTCATCATCGACGAAGCGCAAAATTTGACTCCCAAACAAATGAAAACGCTGATAACACGCGCAGGACCAGGCACCAAAATCATTTGCATGGGCAATTTGGCACAGATTGATACGCCCTACCTTACTGAAGGCTCCTCAGGGCTGACGTTCGCAGTAGACCGCTTTAAAGGTTGGCCACATGGCGGGCACATCACGTTGGCACGTGGCGAGCGGTCTCGGTTGGCTGACTTTGCCAGCGAAGTGCTATAAATGTAATAGCTAGCTACGCTCTATCCATGAGGGCTGGAGGCAAAAATTGCCTTCAGCCTTTCTTTTGGTCATCTAATAATCCCCGCCACCGCCATTGGCCAAGTTTTCAAACTTGGTAAATTGGCGCTGAAAAGCCAGCTTAACGGTGCCAGTGGGACCGTTACGTTGCTTGGCAATGATGACCTCAGCAACACCTGGTTCTTTGCACGCGTCCTTGGTGTAGTACTCATCGCGGTAAATGAACATGATGATGTCTGCGTCTTGCTCAATAGCGCCAGACTCGCGCAAGTCACTCATCATGGGCCGTTTGTCGGGTCGTTGCTCCACACTGCGATTAAGCTGCGACAACGCAATCACCGGACATTTAAGCTCGCGCGCCAGCATTTTCAAACCCCGAGATATTTCACCCAATTCGGTAGCACGGTTATCGCCGCCGTCACTATTACTGCCACTCATCAGTTGCAAGTAATCGACCACGATCAGGCCAAGCTGTCCGTACTGGCGCGACAGGCGACGCGCATTGGCCCGCACTTCGCTGGAGTTCAAGCCCGGACTCTCATCAATATGCAGCGAAATCGTACGCAGCTTTTCAATGGCTTCCGTCAAACGAGGCCACTCCTCATCCGTCAGCTTCCCGGTGCGCAGGTGGCCTTGGTCGATACGACCAATCGAGCCCACAATACGCACAGCCAACTGAGCAGCGCCCATTTCCATGGAAAACACAGCCACCGGCAAGCCCTCGTTCAAGGCTACGTTTTCGGCAATATTGATAGCTAGCGCAGTTTTCCCCATCGAGGGACGCGCCGCCAACACAATTAAATCCCCCGCTTGTAGACCCGCAGTTTGACGATCTAGGTCATAAAAGCCGGTACGTACACCAGTTACGTCATTGGGGTTGTCAGCCATCTCCGTCACGCGGTCCAGCAAGTTGACCACCAAGGTATCCATTCCCTGAAA
>JBJOLD010000263.1:0-5360 GCA_046045765.1 Pseudomonadota bacterium
CGCTGGAGGGGGGCTTGCTGGAGTTCTTGCTGTTTTGGGCCAGTCGGCCTTCGAGCTGCTTGATACGCTCTTGCAGCGCATTCATCTGGGGTGTGAGCTCTTGCAACTGGGCCCACAGCATTCTGATGATCTCGTCTTTTTGCGCGTGGCTGAGTTGACTGAGATCGGGCAAGCTTTGCATTGCGGGCGATTGTCGCTCACTATTTCATAGCGGTGAAGGATTCACGCGTTTAGCTTCGACTTGGATCGTTGGGAGCTGAGTAGTTACAATTTGGCCAGTGGGAAGCGGCGTCAGCCGCACGAGGGTGTACTTACCCACCGGGTTGTACCTATTTCCAGCGTACTGGCTCAATGTCAACGGTGTTCTTGCCGTCACCCAGCATCAACACATTTTCCTGAATCGTGGCCTGCAGCTGCATGCTGCGCTGGGCCAGTTGGGCTAGTGCTTGCGACGCCAGCGTGGGTACGCGCCACACCTGCAGGCGGTCCAGGCGGGTGAGCTTGGTCTCGATGCCCTTCCACCAGATCTCGGCCGAATGCGCAAAGCAATACAGCATCACCGCGTCCGCCTTGTTGCAGGCCTTGCTGATGGGTTTGTCTTCGGGCTGGCCCACTTCAATCCACAGGCGCTTGTGGCCAGTGAAGTCAGTCAGCGACACATCGGGGTCTTCCACATCCGACAAGCCCATGCCAAACGCCAGCGTGCCGTCGCCATTGCAAATGCTTTGCAGTTTGTAGGCATTCAGCGCTAGCGCTGCCAGGCGCACCATCATGCGTTCATCGGTCTCGCTGGGGTGGCGCGCCAACGTGAGGGCGTGGTCGGCGTAGTAATAGTTGTCAATGTCTGCAATTTGCAGGTTGGCTTTATAGATGGTGGATTTGAGTGCCATCAGACGCGTTTCGCCAACTCCGAGGCCTTGCCGGTGTAACTGCCGGGAGTCATGGCCAGCAAACGGTTCTTCTCGGCTTGGGGGATCTCCAGCCCATCAATAAAGCCTTGCATTAATTCCTTGGTCATAGCTGCACCACGGGTGAACTTTTTGAGTTGCTCATACGGCTGGGGCAGACCAAAGCGGCGCATCACGGTCTGGATGGGCTCAGCCAACACTTCCCACGAGGAGTCCAAATCTTCAGCAATTGCGGCTTCGTTAATTTCTAGCTTGTTCAGGCCGGTGAGTAGCGAACTGTAGGCCAGCGTGGCATAGCCCAGCGCTACGCCCATATTGCGCAACACGGTAGAGTCGGTCAGGTCACGCTGCCAACGTGAGATAGGCAGCTTTTCGCTCAGGTGGCGCAAGACAGCATTGGCCAGACCAAGATTGCCCTCGGCATTTTCGAAGTCGATGGGGTTAACCTTGTGTGGCATGGTGCTGGAGCCCACTTCGCCGTCTTTAAGGCGCTGCTTAAAGTAGCCTAAAGAGACATAGCCCCACACGTCACGCGACAAATCAATAAGGATGGTGTTGGTGCGTGCCACCGCGTCAAACAGTTCTGCCATGTAGTCGTGTGGTTCGATCTGAATGCTGTAGGGCTGAAATGTCAGGCCCAGGCCAAGCGGCTCTGGAGTTTCAATCACTTTTTTGCTGAAGGCTTCCCAGTCAAAGTCAGGCCAGGCAGAAAGGTGGGCGTTGTAGTTGCCCACGGCCCCATTCATCTTGGCCAAAATTTTGACAGCAGCCATGCGCTCGCTGGCCGCTTGCAAACGCACGACTACGTTGGCAATTTCTTTACCTACCGTGGTGGGGCTGGCAGTTTGGCCGTGGGTGCGACTGAGCATGGGCACATCGGCATAGGCGTGGGCCATTTCGCGTAGTTTCGTCACAATGCGGGCCAGCGCGGGTAGCACCACCAGGTCGCGAGATGAGCGCAGTTGCAGCGCGTGGCTGGTGTTGTTGATGTCTTCGCTGGTGCAGGCAAAGTGCACAAATTCGCTGGCGTGTTCTAGCTCGGGGCGGGCTTCAAATTTAGATTTGATCCAGTATTCCACCGCTTTCACGTCATGGTTGGTGACCTTTTCAATAGCTTTGATGGATTCACCATCGGCTTCGGAAAAGTTTTTTACCAATCCCAGCAAGTAAGTGCGTGCTCCGGGCGTAAGTGGCTTGAATTCGGCAAATCCTGCGTCACTGAGCGAAATAAACCACGCCACTTCGACCTGCACACGGCGGTGCATATAGCCGAGTTCGCTGGTCAGGGGGCGCAGGGTGGACAGTTTGGCAGCGTAGCGGCCGTCCAACGGGGAGAGGGCGGAAATGGCAGAGAAGGTCATGGCGCAATTGTAGGTGGGGAGTTTCTGGCCATTTGTGCATCAAAGAGGGCTTTGCCCTGTGTATAGAATGAAAGCTCCTGCAACAGTAGCCTCTTCATGAAACTTATCGGATCCACCACCAGCCCCTATGTTCGCAAAGTGCGCATTGTGATGGCAGAGAAAAAACTTGATTACGCATTCGTAACCGAAGACGTTTGGAGCGCTGACACTACCATTTCGCGCAGCAACCCGCTGGGTAAAGTTCCTTGCCTGGTCATGGAAGGCGGTGAAGCCTTGTATGACTCCCGTGTAATTGTCGAATATCTCGACACCTTGTCGCCGGTGGGCAAGCTCATCCCGGCAGTGGGCCGCGAGCGTGCCGAAGTCAAAACTTGGGAAGCGTTGGCCGATGGCCTGTTGGATGCCTCGTTGTTGGCGCGCATGGAATCCGTGTGGGTTGGTCGTACCGAGGTGCAGCGCAGCCAGGCCTGGATTGACCGTCAGTTGGTAAAAATCGACGACGCCTTGAAGGCGATGAATCTTGGCTTGGGTGACAAGCCTTTTTGCGCCGGTATTCACCTTAGTTTGGCTGATATTGCGGTGGGTTGTGCGCTGGGGTATCTGGACTTTCGCTTTCCTCTGATCGACTGGCGTTCGCAATATCCGGGCCTAGTCAAGCTGCATGACAAGCTGATTCAGCGTGCCAGCTTTGCCGATACGCTTCCAGCCTAATCGGCTGCGGCTAGTTCCAATAGAGCCGTCCAGAGCGCCTGATTAAAAAGCGCCCGTTACGGTACTTACATCGGTTTACAACAATAAGCTGGTTGTTTTTTAGGGCTGCACGTAAAGTGCAAGCACTATGGCGAACTACAAGACTGTCTATAAATGCCGTGAATGCGGTGCGACCAGCTATCAGCAGGTAATTGACCGCGCGCAAGACGGCTCTCTCAGAGCAACAGGCGAGTACAAATGCACGGGCTGTCGCAACATATTTGCGTCGATTCGCGCATGGTGGGAACCACGTCGCAAAGTAGATTTTCAGCCCAGCCGATTCCCAAGTTCGGCCATGGGCAACGCCGCAGGCCGTTCACCCTCGGCGTGACATTAGCTGTTCGAGCGCTTCTTCAGCCAGCGCATCAGGCTGCCGACCAAGGGCAGCTTTTCATACAACTCTTCGGCGGCATCCCAGTAGTCGCGGTGCAAAGTCACCAAGCCATCACTGGAGAACACCAAGTGCGACCCGCCCAGAATGACTTGCTCTTGGGTCTTTTGGAAGTTCCTGAACCGAAAGCGAAACTCCCAGGTCAAGAAGCATTGTTGGCTCTGCACGATGCGCTCGGTTACTACAAAGCGTGGCGACTGGAGTGCCACAAACATGTGCGCAAAAATCCCTTCAATGGCGGATAAGCCAGTCACGTCGTTAAACGGGTCTTTGAACCGGGCGTCGGTGGCGTAATAACGTGGAATGTCTGCCACGGACTGGGGTGAGAGCGATTCGAAATACGCGACGATGCGCGTGGTGGCGTAGGTGGGATCTGTCATGGGGCCCATTACAACGCAGCCTTGCGCACCAACGCAAAGAACAGTCGATTGGGCAACAGGCGCAGTGCCTTCATCCACAGGGTAAAGCGTTTGGGAAAGTGAATTTCAAACGCGCCGCGCGCCCAGCCGTTGACAATGGCTTGCGCGGCTTGCGCCGGTGTCAGTAGTGCGGGCATGTCAAATTGGTTGTTGGCCGTGAGCGGGGTTTGTACAAAGCCGGGGTTGATGATGCTCACGCCAATGCCATGGTCATGTAAATCCAGGTAAAGCGTCTCGGCCAAATTGATGAGTGCGGCCTTGGTTGGGCCGTAGGCCAGGCTGTTGGGCAAGCCTCGGTAGCCCGCCACACTGCCCACCAAGCTTATGTGGCCGGTACCGTGCGCCAGCATAGGGGGCAGCACGGCACGGAGCACTTGCAATGCCCCGATGTAGTTCACATCCATATGGCGCTGCATGTCTGTTACATCTATGGCGACGGCGCGCATGGCGCGGTAGTGGCCAGCGCAGTACACCACGCAGTCCAGCGGGCCGCGGGCCTGCAATTGCATGGCAGCGGCTTGCACGGCTTGCGCATCGGTCACGTCCAGCGCCAACGCGAGGCTGCCGGGGTGGGCTTGCACAAAGGAGTCAAGTGCCTGTGCCTTGCGGGCTGACACCACCACCTGTGCTCCTAGTGCGTGCAGTGCAGAAGCCGTGGCCTCGCCAATGCCGGTGGATGCGCCAACTAGCCAGACGGTTTTGCCACGCCAGTCTCGTAAGAGTGGATTCAGGGGTTTTAGCAAGGGCATGGAGGCTTTCTTTTGCTATGATTTTTATAGCTGCTTGCGCACGCTGCATGAGGGCCGGAGGTCAATTTCGCTGGCGCTTAGCGAAAGACAGGGTGACCTCGCCCAGTTTGACCCCCAGTTTGCTCATGGTGGCTTTGTTGAGCATGACTTGGTCAGTCATGAGGTACATCCAGTCGTCAAATTGCACCTCATAGACCGAACCATTGACTGGCAGCGACAGCGTGTAGGTCCAGTAAAACGCATTGCCCCGGGCTTGACCCTGGGCGGTGCCGATCACGTCACCCGCCGTGCCGGTGTAGCGGCCGTCGGCCAGTTTGGTGAGGCGCCAGACGCGTTTTTGTTTTGTGCCGTCGGAGTAGGTGAAGTCTTCGTCCAGCACGCCCTCGTTGCCGGTCCAGGTGCAGTTCATCACCACGGTGAAGCGCTTGACAACGGCCCCAGAGCGGTCGGTGAACACGCCATAAGCATCGAGCACGCCGTTGAAATACTGCTGCAAATCCAGCACTGGCTTCTCAGTGGCATAGGCTTCGATGTTTTGGGATGCGCAGCCCCCTAGACTGATGGCTGCGGTGGCTGCAGCACCGGTCAGCAGCAGGCGGCGGCTCAGCGGGTGGCTCTTTGCGAAGCTGGCGGCGTGTGTCATGGTGTCTTTCGAAGTAGGAGGGTGGTAAGCAGCACCGCAGCCAGCGCTTTCAGCGCACATGGCAGCAGGCAATAGGCAGCGGTGAGCGTTTGCAGAGCTTGTGGGTCGCGCGCGCCAGGCGCGTAGCCCAGCCAGCCCA
>JBJOLD010000278.1:0-4125 GCA_046045765.1 Pseudomonadota bacterium
GGCAACCCAGCGGGCACCAGGTACTGGGTGGTATCGGTGAAGTATTTGTTTTGGTAATCGTAATTGCCATCGGGGGCCACGATACGAATAAGCGGCAGTGCTCTGGGCTGGTCTGTCGGGCCAAGCACCGGGCAGGTCACTTCGTCGCCTGCAATGAACTGTTCGCACAGTACTTCCGTATCGTGAAGGGCGGCGGCGGCATAAGCGGCATCGCATTGATCCGTTGATATGACTTTGGTAAAGCCAATGGACGAGCCCTCACGCGCAGGCTTCACAATCATGGGGGCACCCAATGCGGCAAATGCGGCACGGGTTTGGTCAGCACTGCCAACCTGAAACCAGGCCGGTGTCGGCAAGCCTTCAAAGCGCCAAATGCGCTTGGTCATGACCTTGTCCATGGAAATAGCAGACGCCATCACGCCCGAGCCGGTATACGGTATCCCCAAAAGCTCAAGCGCCCCCTGCACGGTGCCATCTTCACCAAAGCGGCCGTGCAGCGCAATAAAACAGCGCTCGAACCCTTCGCGCTTGAGGTCACCCAGGTCGCGTTCTGCGGGGTCAAACGCATGGGCATCAATGCCTTTGGACAACAGCGCCTTGAGCACGCCCGTACCGGACATCAAAGACACTTCACGCTCTGCAGAGGCGCCACCCATGAGCACAGCAACTTTGCCAAATGCAGCACTCACTTTTGAAGTAAATTGCCTCATAGCCCATGTCCCTCTTGCGTAGACAGCTCCGCTTTTTGTAGCAAGTTGGCAATTTTTGCAGGAACGCCACCGATCGAACCTGCCCCCATGCACACCAGCACATCGCCAGGTTGCGCACTGTCAATTGCGGTTTGTGGCAGGTCTGCAATGTCATTCACAAAAATAGGCTCTACCTTGCCCGCCACACGCAAAGCACGGGCCAGCGAACGCCCGTCGGCGGCCACTATGGGCGCTTCTCCGGCGGCATAGACCTCACCAAGAAGCACTGCGTCGGCACTGCCAATGACTTTGACAAAATCATCAAAGCAATCGCGGGTGCGGGTGTAGCGGTGAGGCTGAAAGGCCAGCACCAAGCGACGGCCAGGGAACGCACCACGGGCGGCGGCCAACGTGGCGGCCATCTCCACCGGGTGGTGGCCGTAGTCGTCGACCAGCGTCACCACACCACCGGGGTTTCCATCGCGGCTGGGCAGTGCCAAATCGCCATATCGCTGGAAACGGCGTCCCACACCCTTGAATTCAGCCAATGCTTTCTGCACTGCAGTGTCTGCCACGTTCAACTCAACCGCCACCGCTATGGCCGATAGTGCATTGAGCACGTTGTGCAGACCGGGTAGGTTCAGCACCACGTCCATATCAGGCAGCACCACACCGTTGCGGCGTTGCACCGTAAAGTGCATTTGACCGTTGACCGCACGCACATTCACGGCGCGGACTTGGGCGTCTGCATTGAAACCGTAGCTGGTAATTGGGCAGGTCACTTGCTCGCAGATGTCACGCACCGCTGCGTCGTCGGTACACAAAATAGCGGTACCGTAGAACGGCATGCGGTGCAAAAAGTCGACGAAAGCTTTCTTGAGGCGGCCAAAGTCGTGACCGTAGGTTTCCATATGATCAGCGTCGATGTTGGTGACCACGGCCATCACGGGCAGCAGGTTCAAAAACGAGGCGTCTGACTCATCGGCTTCCACCACGATGTAGTCGCCACTCCCTAAGCGGGCATTGGCACCAGCACTGTTGAGTCGGCCGCCGATGACAAAGGTCGGATCCAGTCCGGCCTCGGCCAGAACGCTGGCCACCAGGCTGGTAGTAGTGGTCTTGCCATGGGTTCCGGCAATCGCAATGCCTTGCTTAAGGCGCATTAGCTCGGCCAGCATCAGGGCACGGGGCACGATGGGGATATGCCTTTCTCGGGCGCGAATCACTTCAGGATTGTCTGACTTCACTGCGGTGGAGGTAACCACCGCGTCGGCACCGTCGACGTTGTCAGCCACGTGGCCCACATAGGTGGTGATACCCAGCGATGCCAGGCGCTTAAGCGTGACGCTATCAGACAAGTCCGAGCCAGAAATGGCGTAACCCAGGTTGCTCAGAATCTCGGCAATGCCGGACATACCTGAGCCGCCGATGCCGACGAAGTGGATGTGATTGATGGCGTGTTTCACGCAAATTCCTTCATAGTGCAAGCTCCTCACAAGCGGCCACTACAGCGTCCGTAGCATGTAGTTTTTGCATCTTTTTAGCTGCTACCCCATGCTGGACGAGCGTAGTGCGCTCCGTTTTTTGTAGCAATTCTGCTAAGCGCTCAAGTGTCAATTCAGCCTGCGGTATCAGCCAGCCTGCGCCTTGGCTGACCAAAAATTGGGCATTGCTGGTTTGGTGGTCGTCGACCGCAGACGGAAACGGTACAAACACTGCCGCCGCACCTACGGCTGCAATCTCGGTCACGGTGCTCGCGCCGGCACGGCAAATTACCAGGTCAGCATTGGCAAAGGCCTGGGCAGTGTTATCAATAAACGGGGTCAATGTGGCTTGCACTTGGGCTGCTGCATAGTTGGCGCGCAGTTCGTCAATTTGTTTCTCGCCCGCCTGATGGGTCACCACAGGACGCTTGGCTTCGGGAATGAGCGCCAATGCCTGAGGCACCACAGTGTTGAGCGCACGCGCGCCCAAACTGCCACCCACCACCAGCACCTGTAATGGGCCACTGCGCTGTGCGAACCGCTGCTCAGGCGCGGCCTGCACCAAGAATTCGGCGCGCAAGGGGTTGCCCACCCATTGGCCCTTGGCCAGCACATTCGGGAAGGTAGTAAACACGCGTTGCGCCACAACACTAAGCATTTTGTTGGCCATGCCTGCTAACGAGTTTTGCTCATGCAGCACCAAGGGCTTGCGCAATAGCACAGACATCAACCCACCGGGGAAGGTAATGTAGCCACCCAAGCCCACCACCACATCCGGGCGCACGCGGCGCACCACTTGCATACTCTGCCAGAACGCCCTGGCCAAACGCAGTGGCAAAAGCGCCAAAGTACGAAGGCCCTTGCCACGCACCCCGGAGAAATCGATCAGTTCCAGCGCGAATCCACGCGGGGGCACCAAGCGGCTTTCCATGCTGCCCGGCGTTCCCAGCCAATGCACACGCCAGCCCTTGTCGCGCAAAGCCTGGGCCACGGCCAGACCGGGGAAGATATGCCCGCCCGTGCCGCCCGCCATGATGAGTGCGCATTTTTGTGTCATACGCGGCCCCCATGCATGAGTTGCCGGTTTTCAAAATCAATGCGCAGCACCACCGCAATGGTGATGAGGTTGATCAAAATGGCCGAGCCGCCGTAGCTCATGAGTGGCAAGGTCAGGCCTTTGGTGGGCAAGGCACCCAGGTTCACACCCATGTTGATGAACGACTGAAACCCGGTCCAGATGCCCACGCCTTGCGCCACCAACCCGGCAAACACGCGGTCCAAGGCAATGGCTTGGCGACCAATGTGCATCATGCGACGGGTCAGCCACAAGAACAGGCCAATGACCGTGATCACGCCGATCAGGCCAAACTCTTCGCCGATCACTGCCAGCAAAAAGTCGGTGTGCGCTTCGGGCAGCCAGTGCAGTTTTTCCACACTGCCGCCCAGCCCCACGCCAAAAATTTCTCCACGTCCGATGGCAATCAACGAGTGCGACAACTGGTAGCCCTTACCTAAGGCATGCTTCTCGGTCCAGGGATCCAAGTAGGCAAAAATACGCTCTCGGCGCCATTCGCTCAAGGCAATCATCAAGCCGAATGCCACCACCAGCACGGCTGCAATCAGGAAGAACATACGGGCGTTCACGCCACCCAAAAACAAGATGCCCATGGCAATCACGGCGATCACCATGAACGCACCCATGTCGGGCTCGGCCAGCAACAACAATCCAACGATAGCCACCGCAAAGCCCATGGGCATGACGGCGCGGAAGAATTTCTCCTTAACTTCCATCTTGCGCACCATGTAGTCCGACGCGTACAACAGCACCGCGAACTTGGCCAATTCAGAGGGCTGAAAATTCAGAATGCCCAGTGCAATCCAACGGCGTGCACCATTGACGCCTTTGCCAATGAACGGCACCAGCACCAAAATCAGCAGCACCAACGAGGCAA
>JBJOLD010000290.1:0-3190 GCA_046045765.1 Pseudomonadota bacterium
AAGTGAACTCAGGCTCTTCGCGGCCAAAGTGGCCATAGGCAGCGGTTTTTTCATAAATGGGGCGCAATAGATCCAGCATCTGGATGATGCCCTTGGGGCGCAGGTCAAAGTGCTCGGCCACTAGCGCAGACAACTTGTCATCCGGAATGACGCCAGTGCCTTCGGTGTAGACCGTGATGTTCATGGGCTTGGCCACGCCAATGGCATACGCCACCTGCACCTGGCACTGCTTGGCCAGACCAGCAGCCACCACATTTTTGGCCACATAGCGCGCGGCGTAGGCGGCAGAGCGGTCCACCTTGGACGGGTCTTTGCCAGAGAACGCACCACCACCGTGGGGGCAAGCGCCGCCGTAGGTGTCCACAATAATTTTGCGACCGGTCAAGCCGCAATCGCCTTGGGGCCCGCCGATAACAAAACGGCCCGTGGGGTTGACCAGGTAACGCGTGTTTTGAAGCCACTCTTTGGGCAGTACGGGTTTGATGATTTCCTCGATGATGGCCTCCGTAAAGCTGGCCTTCATGTGGTGTTGGTCTTGCGACTGATCTGGACTGTGCTGAGTAGACAACACTACGGTGTCGATACTGTGGGGCTTGCCATCTACATAGCGCATGGTGACTTGGCTCTTGGCATCAGGACGCAAGAAAGGCAGGCGGCCATCTTTGCGCAGCTGGGCCTGGCGTTCCATTAGGCGGTGGGCGTAATAGATGGGCGCAGGCATCAGCTCGGGCGTCTCATCGCAGGCGTAACCGAACATCAGGCCCTGGTCACCAGCGCCAATGTTCAGGTGGTCGTCGGACGCATGATCCACACCTTGGGCGATGTCGTTGGACTGCTTGTCATAGGCCACCAGCACGGCACAGCCCTTGTAGTCGATGCCATAGTCGGTGTTGTCATAACCGATGCGTTTGATAGTGTCGCGTGCCACCTGGATGTAATCCACATGGGCATTGGTGGTGATTTCACCAGCCAAAACCACCAAGCCAGTGTTGGTCAATGTTTCAGCGGCCACGCGGCTGCGCGGGTCTTGCTTGAAAATTGCGTCGAGAATTGCGTCAGAAATCTGATCAGCGACCTTGTCGGGGTGGCCTTCAGAAACAGACTCGGAGGTAAAGAGAAAATCGTTCGCCATAGTGTGTGCTCCAAAAAAACATCAAATCGCGTTGCTTGGGCTTTGGAGCTTGCAGCGAACGCTTTAGCAGAATTGTCAATATTGACAAGGCACAATGGCAACCCGTTAACAGATGGCCCCTGTGGTGGTCGCCCTGCAAGTAGTTCCGTAACTCAGCGACATATTTATTTTATCTCAGTCATGTTCCACCTGTTCAAAATGCTTTCCCTAATGCCACTGTGGCTGCTACATGGCGTCGGGTGGGTGCTGGGTTGGATTACTTACGTGTTTTCGGGGACTTACCGACGTCGTTTTAACGACAACGTTGCGCAAGCCGGCATCGACGTGGCCAAGCTCCATTTGGCCGTAGGCGAGGCCGGAAAAATGGTCGCTGAATTGCCCAGAGTGTGGTTGGGTACAGGCATTCCCGTTCAGTGGAAGGGCGCTGGTGCAATGGAGGCCGCACTGGCATCGACGCGCGGAATGATTGTGTTGACGCCCCATTTGGGCAGTTTCGATATGGCTGGCCAGGCTTACGCGCAGCACTTTGGCATCCACGGACATCCGCTGACCGTGCTCTTTAGCCCGCCACGCCAGAGCTGGTTGCGCGACATTGTGGTCGCATCCAGAGCCAAACCCGGGCTGCAAACAGCGCCAGCCACACTGGCTGGCGTGCGACAACTTTTAAAGGTATTGAAGTCGGGCGGAAGCATTGCGCTGCTGCCCGATCAAGTGCCGCCTGAAGGGCAAGGTGTCTGGGCTCCGTTTTTTGAGCGAAAGGCCTACACGATGACGCTTGCTGCACGCTTTGCCGCACAAACCGGGGCTGACGTAATGTTGGTTTGGGGGGAGCGGCTCTCTTGGGGACGCGGGTTTGTTGTCCATGTACAAAAGCTTGATTGCACGCTGTCCACAGACATTGCCGCAGCCACACTGCAAATTAACCAAGCGATGGAAGCCTTGGTTCGCCAAATGCCACAGCAATATTTGTGGGGCTATGCACGCTACAAGGCGCCCCGCGCAGCCACGTAATTTTTGCCAATAATCACTTTATGTTGACGCGTATTGCACTCCGTTTGATAGCAGCGACTGCCGTTTTGCCGCTGACGTGGGTGCGCTTACTTGGGAAATGGTTAGGGTGGTGTCTCTATGCTGTCGTGGGAAGTCGACGGCGTGTGGTGCGCATTAACTTGAGACTGTGCTTCCCCGATTGGTCGGATGCGCGCATTAAAAGTGCGACCCAAGCAACCTTTGTTCACTTCGCGCAAGCATGGCTGGACCGGGGTTGGTTATGGCATGGCTCAGAGCGCGTGATTCGTTCGCGGTTGCAACTGGTGGGTGATCTAGAAGCCCTCCAGGGCAACGAGCCTACCGTTTTATTTGCCCCGCACTTTGTTGGTCTAGATGCCGGATGGACAGCGCTCACCTTGATGGTTCAACGGCGATTCAGCACCATTTATACGGACCAGGCCAACAAAATATCGGATGCTTGGATTTTGCGTGGCCGCCGCCGCTTTGGTGACGGCCAACTGTTTGGTCGCATTGAAGGAGTAAAACCGATATTGCAAGGGCTCAAAGCTGGCAATCCGCTGTATCTATTGCCGGACATGAACTTCGGGCCTGACGAGTCGGTATTTGTGCCGTTTTACGGGGTGCCTGCGGCTACGGTGCCATCGCTATCGCGGTTTGCCAAACTTACCCGTGCCAAGGTCGTGCCAGTAGTCAGCAGAATGACCGCTGAAGGCTATGTCATTGATGTCTTGCCGGCCTGGACGGATTTCCCAACTGCCGATCAATCTGCCGACACGGCCTTGATGAACGCGCGCTTGCAAACCTACATAAACGCCATGCCCACCCAATACTACTGGGTGCACAAGCGATTTAAAGACCAGCCGCCGGGGATAGTTGCTCCGTATTGACCGTGGTATTCGGGTGAGCCCAGCGCCACAGTAGTTTGGCAACGTCATCAATGCCGGTGCGTTTTGGCGCAGAAAACAGCATTACGTCGCCACCACCGGCTTGTAATTTAGTGATGGAAAGCGCTTTGGCGCCTTCGGTTCGGTTCAACTTATCGGCCTT
>JBJOLD010000302.1:0-4341 GCA_046045765.1 Pseudomonadota bacterium
TGTAATTTCAAAGTGAATCGGGTGTGAGCCCGGTTGCACCGATTCATAGGGCACCTGCACCTGCAAGGCCACCCAGCGCGCCTGAGTCGACTCAACCAAAATGTCCTGTGCAGGCTCCAGCGCAATACCCGGCAGCCCATTGACGCTGACGTGGAAATTTTGCGAAGTTTCTGTGGCGTTCATGATCTGCAGGCGAAAAACATTTTCTATGCGGCCGCCCGAAGCAATGCGGGCCAGAGTGCCCCGGTCGCGCACCACGTCCACCTTGAACGGAGTGCGCAACGCCAGACTCACGCCCATGGCAAGAACAATAGCCGCCAAAATGCCGGTGTAAACCAACACGCGGGGGCGCAAGATGTGGCGCATGGTTTGGGCTTTGGTCCAGTTTTGCTGGACAGCATGTTCGGTGGAATATTTCACCAGACCGCGCGCATAGCCCATTTTGTCCATCACCGTGTCGCACACGTCGGCGCAGGCACCGCAACCAATGCACTCGTATTGCAGGCCGTTGCGAATATCAATGCCGGTGGGGCACACCTGCACGCACAGGCTGCAGTTCACGCAAGCGCCCAAGTTCAAGGTGCTGAGATCGGCTTTTTTTGAACGGGCGCCGCGCGGCTCACCACGGGCAGCATCGTAAGTCACGATGAGGGTGTCTTTGTCAAACATGGCGCTTTGAAAGCGCGCGTAAGGGCACATGTGCTTGCAAACCTGCTCACGCATGTAGCCCGCAAAGCCATAGGTGGCGAAGCCATAGAAAAAGATCCAAAACGTTTCCCAGCTGCCAAGGCTGTTTTGAAACACTTCTGCGCCCAAACCGTGAATGGCTGTGAAATAGCCTACAAAGGTAAAGCCAGTCCACAGCGCTACTGATATCCAGAGGAATTGCTTTGCCGCCTTGCGACCAAATTTATCCACGGTCCAAGGGCCTGCGTCACGGCGCATGCGCGCCGAACGGTCACCTTCGGTGAACTTTTCAAGCCATAGAAAAATCTCGGTGTACACCGTTTGCGGACAGGTGTACCCGCACCACAAACGCCCGGCCACCGCAGTAAACAAAAACAGTGAAAAAGCCGAAATGACCAGAATGCCGGTCAAGTAAATAAAGTCCTGCGGGTACAGCACCAAATTAAAGATATAAAAGCGCCGCGCATTCAGATCCAGCAACACAGCTTGACGCTGCCCCCACTCTAGCCACGGCAGCCCATAGAACACCAGTTGGGTGAGAAAGACCATGCCCCAACGCCATTTGGAAAAAAATCCAGACACACTGCGTGGGTAGATTTTCTTGTGGGCCTCGTAGAGCGAGACCATCTCGGCGTCCGCACCGGGTGGAGGCTCAATAGGGCCTGTGTCCGGGTTGGGCGCTATAGGGATGATCTTGCGCTGTGAGGCGTCAGGCGTTAACAAAGCGGAGCCGTTTCTTTATGACGATTATTTTGGTTGGGCGTTGTTGGACAAGCCCCATACATACGATGCCAGCACGTGAATTTGCGCTTCGGTCAACTTCTCGCCTTGTGCAGGCATTTGGTTGATCTTGCCGTTGTTGACCATGGCCATGATGGCAGCTTCGCCATAGCCATGCAGCCAGATGTCGTCGGTCAGGTTGGGCGCGCCCAACGCCTGGTTGCCCTTGCCGTCAGCACCATGGCACGCAGCGCAGGCCACGAACTTTTCTTTGCCCAGGTTGGCACGCACCGAGTCGTGGGGACTGCCGGACAAGCTCAATACGTAGTTGGCCACGTTTTTCACATCGTCAGACGTGCCTACTGCAGCGGCCATGGGGGGCATTTGCCCGATGCGGCCACCTTTCAGGGTTTCGGTGATCTTCTCGGGGGTACCGCCGTGCAACCAATCCGAGTCCGTCAGGTTAGGAAAACCCTTGCCGCCGTGGGCATCCGAGCCGTGGCATTGCGCGCAGTTGTTCATAAACAAACGCTCGCCAATGGCCATAGCCTGGGGGTCTTTGGATACTTCTTCAGGCTTCATCGCAGTGAATTTGGCATACAAAGGGGCAACTTCGGCATTGCCCTTTTCCAGCTCGGCATTCAATTGACCTTCCGATGTCCAGCCATATTTGCCTGCGCTGGCACCAAGCCCTGGGTACAAAGCCAGGTACAACGCCGCGAAAATGATGGTGATGATGAACAGCCACACCCACCAGCGTGGCAACGGATTGTTCATCTCACGCAGGTCACCGTCCCACACGTGGCCCGTGGTGTTGTCACTCGCAGTCATGGCCCGGGCTTTACCGCTAAACCACAGCAGCAGTGCGCAAGCCGCTATAGAAACAATAGTGATACCGGCTACGTAGTACGACCAAAAATTACTTGTAAAGTCACTCATGATGATTCCTTATTCAGGGGGGTCAGTCCTGCTCAAACGGCAGGTTGGCAGCTTCATCAAAGTCATGGGTACGTCGCTTGGACCATGCCCAAGCCACGATGCCCAAAAAAACTCCAAAGCTAACCACAGTGACTGCGGCGCGCAGGATATTGAGATCGAAATCCATAAGGTGCTCCTGCGGTTACTTGAGCGCCAAACCAAGCGACTGGAGATAGGCAATGGTGGCTTCTAGCTCGGTCTTGCCCTTCACTTCTTCTACCGATTGGGCAATTTGCGCGTCGGTGTAGGGCACGCCTACTTTGCGCAAGGCCGTCATGTGAGCGGGCATAACCTGCGCGTCCACCAAGTTCTTTTCTAACCAGGCATAGGCCGGCATGTTGGACTCGGGCACCACATCGCGGGGATTGGTCAAATGGATACGGTGCCATTCGTCACTGTATTTGCCGCCCACACGGGCCAAATCTGGACCGGTACGCTTGCTACCCCACTGAAATGGGTGGTCATACACCGACTCACCCGCTACCGAGAAGTGACCGTAACGCAGCGTTTCAGCGCGGAAGGGACGGATCATCTGCGAGTGGCAGTTGTAGCAACCTTCGCGGATGTAAATGTCACGCCCAGCCAATTGCAACGCGGTGTAGGGTTGAACGCCCTTGATCGGCTCGGTGGTTGATTTTTGGAAGAACAGCGGAACAATTTCCACCATGCCTCCAACCAGCAACACGATCAAAATCAGCACGATCATCAAAAAGTTGTTGGTCTCCACAGCTTCGTGGGAGAGGCCAGACTTAGGGTTATTTTCCATTGTTATTTTCTCCTTAGGCGTATGCAACAGAAGTAGGAATCTGTACGCCAACGGCGCGGCCAGCGGTTGCGGTTTTCAGCGTATTCCAGAGCATGATGATCATGCCCGTGAGGTACAACAGACCGCCAAATAAACGGAACACATAGAACGGATAGGTCGCCTTGACAGACTCCACAAACGTGTAAGTCAAAGTACCGTCGGTGTTAATGGCGCGCCACATCAGGCCCTGCATAACACCGGCAATCCACATCGCGGCGATGTAAATCACGATACCAATCGTGGCGGTCCAGAAGTGAATCTCGATGGCCTTCACGCTGTACATCTGCTTCTGGCCAAACAGGCGAGGAATCAGGTAGTACATAGAACCCATGGTCACCAAGCCCACCCAACCCAAAGCACCTGAATGCACGTGGCCCACAGTCCAGTCGGTGTAGTGACTCAGTGCGTTCACGGTCTTGATAGACATCATGGGGCCTTCGAATGTGGACATACCGTAAAACGAAAGCGACACGATCAGGAAGCGCAGGATCGGGTCGTCACGCAGCTTGTGCCAGGCCCCAGACAAGGTCATGATGCCGTTGATCATGCCGCCCCAGCTAGGTGCCAGCAGAATGAGCGAAAACACCATGCCCACAGACTGGGTCCAGTCAGGCAGCGCGGTGTAGTGCAAGTGGTGCGGGCCCGCCCACATGTAAGTGAATATCAGCGCCCAAAAATGAACAATAGACAGGCGGTAGCTGTACACAGGACGGCCTGCTTGCTTGGGGATGAAGTAGTACATCATTCCCAGAAATGCGGCTGTTAAAAAGAAGCCCACTGCGTTGTGGCCATACCACCACTGCACCATGGCGTCCTGCACGCCCGCATAAGCCGAGTACGACTTGAACATGCCTGCAGGAATTTCAGCACTGTTAACGATATGCAAAATGGCCACTGCAATGATGAAGGCACCAAAAAACCAGTTAGCAACATAAATGTGGCGCACCTTTCGGGTGCCCACGGTACCGAAAAATACCACTGCATAGGCCACCCAAATCAGGGTGATCAAAATATCAATGGGCCACTCCAACTCGGCATACTCTTTACCGGTGGTGTAACCCAAGGGCAATGAGATCGCAGCAGACAAGATGACGATTTGCCAGCCCCAAAACGTAAACGCCGCCAGCTTGTCGCTGAACAGTCGCACCTGG
>JBJOLD010000041.1:0-2934 GCA_046045765.1 Pseudomonadota bacterium
GTAGTCCATTCCGATTAGCACTTCACCGTCAGGAAGCCCTTGAATGGCAACCCGCTTAAGCACGCGCTCAGGTTGACCCGCGTTGACCAAAATAATCTCCATTTTCTGGGTCAACGCTAAAATTATTTCTTTACGCAACGGCTTGTCCATGACTTCAGGCGCGGGTGCAGAAGCGCAACCCAAGAACGCCACAGCAGCCCCAAAAACTGCGAGTGCACGCCACGGCACAGTTTGCATATTCCAGACCATATTTACTCCGTTTCAACCATTTCAAAATGGTCAATTGCCTGCACTTTAACGTTAGATCTGCATTGCTGCCACGTGCTGCCCAATAGCCATCGAACTTGTCAAACCCGGCGACTCAATACCGAACAAATTGACAAGTCCTGGGATACCGTGGTGTTGCGGGCCCTGAATACAAAAATCGCTGCTGACTTGCCCCGGGCCGCTGATTTTGGGACGAATTCCAGCATACGCCGGAACCAATGCAGCGTCTGGCAAGTGAGGCCAGTATTTGCGTACCTCCGCATAAAAAGCGTCGCCGCGCGTTGCATCCAAAGTAAGATCATCCGGGCTTTCCACCCACTGCACATCTGGACCAAATCGCGCTTGTCCACCCATATCCAATGTAAGGTGTACTCCCAAGCCGGCGGATTCCGGCACTGGGTAAATCAGGCGCGAAAAAGGACTCTGCCCTAAAAAGCTGAAATAGCTGCCTTTGGCGTAATACGGAGTCGGAATGCAATGCACGGGAAAACCGCTCATCTTTGCCGTCAGAGCTGGCGCACCATGTCCAGCCGCATTAACCACGGTTTTTGCCAGCAGGTGAGTGCCATCTTTTGCTACCAATTCAATAGAGTGTTGTGCAATTTGCACGTGGTCTACAGGCGTATTTAATGCCAAAACTCCACCCGCATTCTCTACGTCGCCAAGAAACGACAACATCAGCGCGTGGCTATCCACGATGCCTGTGCTGGGTGAGTGCAGTGCACCGGAGCACAGCAACGCAGGCTCCAGAGCTACCGCCTCTGCGCGACTGAGTAACACCAAGTCGTCCACCCCGTTGGCTTGAGCCTTAACGCGAATGGCGTGCAATTGGTCTAGCTGGTGCGGATGGGTCGCCACAATAAGTTTACCCAGGCGCTGGTGCGCTACGTGCCGCTCCAGGCAGTAGTTGTATAGCAGGCGCTTACCCTGCACGCACAAAATAGCCTTGAGCGACCCAGCAGGGTAATAAATTCCCGCATGAATAACTTCGCTGTTACGAGCGCTGGTTTGCGTGCCTATGGCAGAACAAGCCTCTAAAACAATAACCTCGCGTCCAGCCAAAGCCAATGCCCGCGCTACCGCCAACCCCACGACACCTGCGCCTATTACAACGCAGTCAACACGATCACTGGTCTCGTTCATTGAATCTCTAATGGCATTGGCGCGGGTTGAAATCAAGCACAGTGTTTTTCATTCACAGCTGTGCAGCCCAAAACACCAAGAGAAATAAGCGACACCAAAGCCAAAAATGCCTTTCGATTTTTCATCACACTCCCAACGTTATTCGCAATAAAAACGCCGATGTACCATCTTAGCGAGAATTAATTTCTAAAAGCCGGAGAAAGCACCCTCTCAAGCATCACATGTTCAATACTTGCAATGAAAAAAGTACTAAAAATTGGCGAAGTGACACGTATGCCTTTACGCACACTTGGACTCAAATCAGGCATGGCACTCCAAACTCGCCGTTTAGTCGGTAATCTTCCCAATTTCCATAGGACCTGAGAAGTAGAACAGTTATGCAGCCTTGGCCAGATGCTGCTTTAGAGTGAAACCGCCCAGGGCCACATTCGGGCGGTCGTGATTGTAGGACCACATCCAACGCGTAGCGAAGTCCTGAACCTCTTCAATGCTGGACCAGTAATACTGAGATAGCCATTCGTAGCGAACCGTCCGATTGAACCGCTCGACATACGCGTTTTGCTGTGGCTTGCCGGGCTGAATGTACTCAAACCGGATGCCCCATTCCTTGGCCCAGTTCTGGATCGTGCCGCTGATGTTCTCTGGCCCGTTGTCGCACCGAATCACCACAGGCTTGCCGCGCCAGGAAATGATCTGCTTCAAGGCCCGGATCACCCGCTCGCTTGGCAGTGAGAAGTCCACTTCGATGCCCAGCGCCTCACGGTTGAAATCGTCGATGACATTGAACAACCGCAGGTTCCTGCCGTCTTCGAGCTTGTCGTGCATGAAGTCCATTGACCAGACCTGATTGATAGCCTGTGGCACGGCCAAGGGCTCAGGCTTCTCGCGCACCAAGCGCTTCCTGGGCTTGATGCGCAGGTTGAGCTCCAGCTCGCGATAGATGCGGTACACGCCCTTGTGGTTCCAGCCGAAGTTCTTCACGTTGCGCAGGTACAGGTAGCACAGACCAAATCCCCAGTTGCGGTGGTTATCCGTCAGGCGGATCAGCCAGTCGGCGATGAGCGCGTTCTCAGCGTCTTGCTTGGGCTCGTAGCGGTAGCAGGATTCGCTGATCGAAAACACCGCACAGGCGACCCGTATGGCAAGCCCACGCTGCTGCACAACCTCTTTGGCCATCTCGCGTCTACGAGACGGCCGGGTTACTTTTTTGCGAGGTACTCGTTGGCGATCTCCGCCTTGAGCTTCTCCTCCAAATACATCTTCTTGAGACGGCGATTCTCGTCTTCGAGCTCCTTCATGCGCGCCATCATGGAGGTGTCCATGCCGCCAAACTTGGCGCGCCACTTGTAAAAGGTGGCGGTGCTGATGCCTAGCTCCCGGCAGATCTCTGGCACCGGCAGGCCGGCCTCAACACGCTTTAAGGCCGCC
The DNA here is from genome assembly GCA_046045765.1 of Pseudomonadota bacterium. Lineage (GTDB taxonomy): Bacteria > Pseudomonadota > Gammaproteobacteria > Burkholderiales > Burkholderiaceae_C > Allorhodoferax. Next base: position 2,839 of record JBJOLD010000041.1, read on the forward strand.
ATGATTTGGCTGTCGGTAAATCTTGACTTCTTCACGTAGAACTTCCTTCTTGAAAAATTCTACTTCTGGGGCCTTTGGTTTATCGGGGGGATTACC
>JBJOLD010000046.1:0-10190 GCA_046045765.1 Pseudomonadota bacterium
CTACTCATCTTTTCGACTTCTGCTTCCAGATCCAACGTCCAAATTGTTCTCTCTGGGGTTGCAGAGGTAGCCAGGATGCAGGCCAAAGAAGGCTTTGTTTATCTCCGTCTTTGAATCCCTATCAATTTTGTAAACAGGAGTCAGAAAAATGAAACGAATCCCTTTGATATTGGCCGGGTGCCTAGCGGCATTGTCAGGGCTTAGCCACGCACAGGCCGTTGATCCTATGCAATTGCGCAGTTGGGCTGGAGCCTGCGCCAACTGCCATGGAACCAATGGAGTTGCACAGCCAGGCATGGAGTCGCTTGCAGGTGCCAATAAAGACGAGTTGTTGAAAAAAATGCTGGACTTTAAGTCTGGCAAAAAGCCCGCAACCATCATGCATCAGCTCGCCAAGGGTTACAGCGACGAGCAATTGGCTGCGTTGGCTGGTTACTTTTCAGCACAAAAGAAATAAGGGAGATCAGATCATGTTGAAACGTCGTCAATTTGTTCAAGGCGTAGGAGCTATAGGCTCTGTAGGTGCACTTGGTTTTGTCGCAGGATGCGCCACAACCGGTGGTGGCACAGGTGCCAAAGTGGTTGTGGTAGGGGGAGGCTATGGTGGTGCTACCGCAGCAAAATATGTGCGCATGTGGTCCGACTACGGAATCGATGTGACCCTGGTCGAGCCCAGCAACAGCTTCATTTCGTGCCCTATTTCCAACTTGGTTATTGGTGGTAGCAAGACGATGGCAGACATTACCACGCCCTATGACAATCTTACAAAACGCCATGGCGTGCGCATTGTTCAGGACATGGTGATGCGCATCGACGCTGAAAAGCGCGTTGTCATGCTCGCCAAAGGTGGCGAGTTGCCTTATGACCGGTTGATTTTGTCGCCTGGCGTGGACTTCATGTGGGAAACCTTGCCCGGTATGGCCAAAGAGGGCGCTAAAGACAAAGTCTTGCACAGTTGGAAAGCCGGTGCGCAGACCGTTGCACTGCGCAAGCAACTAGAGGAAATGCCTGATGGTGGTGTGTATGCTTTGTCCATCCCGCTGGCACCGTACCGCTGCCCCCCGGGCCCCTATGAACGCGCTTGCCAGGTAGCGCGCTATTTCAAAAAAGCCAAGCCCAAAAGCAAGGTCCTGATTCTTGACGCCAATGACGATGTCACCTCCAAAGGGCCCTTGTTCAAGAAAGCATGGAAAGATCGTTACGACGGCATTGTGGAGTACCGACCCAAGCACAAAACAGTGGATGTGGATGCGGTCACAAACACATTGAAATTTGAATTCAATGATGATGTCAAAGCTAATGTGCTCAATGTCATTCCTGAGATGCGCGCGGGTGATATTTCGGTCAAAACAGGTTTGGCCACGGCCAATAAGCGCTGGTGCGAGGTTGATTTTTTGACCTTTGAATCGATTGCAGTCAAGAACGTGCACGTGCTTGGCGACTCGATCCAGATTGCTCCTGCAATGCCCAAGTCTGGCCATATGGCCAATCAGCATGGCAAAACCTGTGCGGCAGCGGTGGTCGCTTTGTTGACTGGCAAGCAACCCAACGCCTTACCCATCTACAACAACACCTGCTACAGCTTTGTTAGTGAGGAAGACGTGGTTCATGTGTCCAGTGTTCACCGCTATGACGCAGAGAAGAAAACGATGCTGACAGTTGCTGGCTCGGGCGGCGTCTCAAGTGCCGCAAATGAGTTGGAGGGGCGTTATGCGTTGGCATGGGCGCACAATATTTGGGCTGACACCTTGGCGTGATCTTTTGCAGGAAGAGCGATGAAATTAGCAGTTAATTTATGGGGGGCGGCTCTGGCCGCCCTTTTTTGCACCAGCGTATTGGCACAAGCCGATGAAGCGCGGGCGAAAAAAATTGTGACCGGGACATGTTTTTTGTGCCACGGTGCTGAAGGAGAGTCTTCCAGTGAAGTATTTCCCCGGCTGGCTGGGCAACACTGGGAATACGTGGCCAAGCAGTTGGAGAACTTCAAGTCGGGCAAACGAAAAAGCACCGCGATGGCGGATATGTCGTCCAAACTCACGTCCGACGAAATGGTTGCTTTGGGCAAATATTTCGAAAAACAAAAGGCACCCCCTGATCCGCCCAACGATGTGGGGCTGGCTGCCGTTGGTCGATACATTTACGCGTCGGGAAATAAGTTCAGCGGTGTTCCGGCTTGTATTGGCTGCCATGGTGCGCAGGCATTGGGAACAACTTCACTCCCTCGTTTAGCCGGACAATACGCAGCATATACAGAAGCTCAGCTGAAGCAATTCAGCGAACGAGAACGCACTAACGACAATGCGGTAATGCACTCAATTGTGTCCAAAATGACGCATTTGGAGATGGCAGCTGTTGCCGAATACCTCAGCGGTAAATGACACGTGGTGTGCTACCCACGGCCCAGAGTGTCCCCCGAAAAGCGACTTACACAGGGGAGCTAGTGGAATCTATGCAGTTGTTTTTGTGGAGAATTTTGACCAAAACCCAACTGGCCCTTGGGTTCGCGTGCGCAGTGTTATGGGGAGGTGCGATTGCACAGCAACCTGAAATGCGCCCCCAGCGCGTGTCTCAGTCCTCTTGGTATGTTGAGGGCCTTTCGGCACTGGGGTCCAGTGCCAATCAAAACTTTATTTCCAATGCTGCGTTCGTAGTCACCCCGGCCGGCGTTGTGGTGATTGATGCTTTAGGTTCACCTGCGCTTGCGGAGCACCTGTTGGCGGAGATCCGCAAAGTCACGCCCTTGCCGGTAACCCATGTTCTGCTAACCCATTACCATGCAGACCATGTTTACGGGCTCCAAGCCTTTCAAGCCCAGGGCGCGCGCATTATTGCGCACACGGCGGCTCGGGAATACCTCAACTCTGACACCGCCAGACTGCGCTTGATAGCGTCGCGGCAAGACTTGGCCCCTTGGGTGAATGAGACTACAAGGCTAGTACCTGCGGATGAGTGGATTGATGGCCCCCAAGACTTTGTGGTGGGCGGCGTTCATTTTCTACTTCAACCAGTAGGTCCGTCGCACACGCCCGAAGATATCGTGGTCTATTTGCCCAGTGAGAAGGTGTTGTTTGCGGGGGATCTGGTGTTTCGCAGTCGCATTCCTTTTGTGGGAAAGGCAGATAGCGGGCATTGGATCAAAGCCCTGGACACCTTGCTTGGATTTGATGCATCCGTTGTGGTGCCCGGGCACGGCCCCTTGTCCGCAGAGGCGCGCAAAGACATGGAGCTAACACGCGAATATCTTGTGTATCTGCGTAATTCCATGGGGCAAGCGGCCAAAAATATGGAACCTTTCGAGGATGCCTATAAGGCTACCGATTGGATAAAGTTTGAACACCTGCCACTGTTTAAGGTGGCTAACCGAATGAACGCTTACAACACCTACTTGCTCATGGAAAAGGATGCCCAATGAGATTGCTGCGACAAGGTGTTACGCAGTTCGCATCATTGGTTCTGGGCGCTGGTGCATTGGCATTGGCGTCGCTATCCACCGCCTGGGCTGCAAGTGCCACCTTGCCGATACCGCAATCTCTGGCTGACGAGCTTGCCAAAGCCTTGAAGGCGGGCCAACCCTTGGTGGTGATGGTCAGTCTGGAAGGTTGTCCTTTTTGTCGTGTAGCCCGCGATCACTATCTGGATCCGCTGCGTCGACAAGAGGGTGGCTATGTTGTTCAAATTGACATGCGCACCGCCACCTCCGTGCGCGATTTCAGCGGTGCAACCTTGACGCACGATGCCTTGGCTCGGGGCTGGGGGGTCAAAGTGGCTCCCACAGTGTTGTTCTTTGGCGCGAAGGGCAAAGAAGTTGCCGAGCGACTGGAGGGCGGGTACATCCCCGATTTTTACGGAGCCTATTTGGAGCAGCGCTTGCAAGTAGCGAGGGCATTGACCAAGTGATACAGCGCATCCCTCTGCTGTGGCTGGCGGTAGTTGCAGCCTGGAAATTGGTTACTATGTGGCGGAAGACCACGTAGGACAAGCGTAACCAGCTATGAAAAATATAGCATTTCTGCCACCCAATGACGATCAACGCACCCAGTTGCACAACGAAGTGCACGCCCGGCCGCAGGCACGCATACGTCTGCCAGCGCTGGTGGTGTACGTGGCGGTGGCCAACGATGGTGTGAGCCGTGAGCAAGAGTGTGCCCATTTGCAAACCTTGCCGGGCCAACACAATTTGACCATCGACCAGATGCAGGCTAATTTCTTGCGGTTGCGGTTTGAGGGCTATACCGTCAAGTGGGAGCGGCATACTGAGTTCACCCGCTATTCGTTGGTGCAACCGCTGCCGGAGCATGCCTTGTTGGGGGCCAGTGACCCTGAGTTGCTGTCGTCCATCGTGCTGCCGGATGCGTGGCTGCGCAATATCCCCGGCCGCACCATCGCAGCTATCAAGTTGGCCATGGTGCATGGTGATTTGAATACTCCAGAGGCCACCATGGCCGCAGCGCGCCGGTGGTTGGGCGGTCATCCTGTTGTAGCCTCGGTGCTGGGTAACAACAGCCACTCTTGGGCAGTTACTGACTTTGTGTTGCGCCCTAGCGGGTTCGAGCGCATGTTGGTCATTGCCCCTGCGGATACCACCCAAACGCGGGCAGGCCGGGTATCGCAGCGCTTGCTGGAATTGGAAACCTACCGCCTGATGGCTTTGCGTGGCTTACCCGTGGCCAAACTACTTACTCCTGTGTTGGCCAAGGAAGAAGGCGGCTTGGCGGATATTACCGCGCAGTTGGAAAATAAATCGACTTCGGATCAGGATTTGCTTGCCACCCTGGTGTCCTTGGCAGCGCGGGTGGAGCGTGCCACCGCAGAGCATGTGTACCGTTTTTCTGCCACGCGTGCGTATGACACCTTGGTGATGCAGCGCATCGCCGAGCTCAGGGAAAAAGCCATACCCGGTACACAGACTATTGGCGAATTTATGCAGCGCCGTTTGTCGCCTGCTATGGCTACTGTAGCCGCCGCGGGGCGGCGCTTGGCGTCGTTGTCGGAGCGAGTAGCACGCACCAGTGCCCTGCTGCGTACGCGGGTGGACATTGCGACTGAGGTGCAGAACCAGCAACTGCTGGAAAAGCTGACACGCGGACAAGAGCTGCAACTGCGGCTTCAGTCCACCGTTGAGGGCTTGTCCATTGCCGCCATCTCGTATTACGTGGTGAGCCTGGTGCTGTATGGAGGCAAAGCGCTCAAAGGCGCAGGAGTCCCGATCAACCCCGAAGTGGCTGCCGGCGCGGCGATTCCGATAGTTTTGTGGGGCGTTTGGACGGCCATACGCCGTATCCACGAAAAGCTATATGAGCGGAATTAAGTTTCACCCCCAAAGTTGATCGTTACGGATTTACGTGGCGCGTCATTCGTGATGAACCAAGTCCGTATAAATCGGTTATTAATTATATTTATGTTCATTTTTTATGAGTACCAATGAATTTGGTACGACTAATTGTCGGTCCAGCCGTATTGATTTCCGTTCCAGCATTCGCCAGCAAAGAGCTTGCGTAAAAGAATGCAGGACAAAAAGACGCTGATACCAAATTGTTGGGTGCTTGGGGTTGGCTGATGCGCAATAGACCGACTACCTAAGCTGTAAAAAAAACCCGTAGCAAGCGGGTTTTTATGCAAATTTTTCTAAAAGGCGTGCAGATCGTTCAACTTCGAGAATGGCCTCTTCATCCGTTTTGGATTCGTGTACCGCTTCTATCAACGAACAGGTCATCATCCGGTAGAAGGCCTTGTCCATCGCTTTGCGCGTAGCGGACATTTGCGTGGCGATCTCCTCGCAGCTGCGGCCCGTCTGAATCATGTCCACTAGGCCGCGTACTTGGCCCTCGATGCGCCGTAAACGGTTAACCATGTCTTTCTCGTGATCCACGCGGTATCCACCGACCCGATCGGTCTGTACGACGGGCGCGACTGGGATGGCGGCATTTTTTTTGATCATAGTTTTCACGATTGTTCAATAAACGGTGCCCAGTGTGCCAGAAATTGGGCGATTTCAAATATGAGTACATACCTATACCAGGAGAGGTATAGGGTTCTTACCTATTCCCCTGGGGGTATATATTTGGGAGCATACGACGCTCTTTAAAAATATCTAGCTGGATATTTTTGATGAGCGCTTCCCTTTTGTAAACCTGGAGTGCTGATGATTTTTTCTCCCTTGTTGACCCGTGCTGCCGCTCTGATGGTGGTAATTTCTTTGACCGGTTGCGGCACCATCAGCACCATGGGTAAACTCGAAAACGGCGCTGGCGCAGAAGCTAGCCGTATGTGGGACCGCTGGGTGGATGCCGAAGGCGACATCGCAGTAGCCACGACCTGGGAACGCAAAGTCAAGCCAGGTGTTACGGGTGACGATATCGAGCAAATTCTGCGCAGCGTAGCCACCGAGCGCAACATGAAAGAAGTGGGCATTTTGCCGTTGTCCAAAGAGCTCGAAGCCCGCACCGGCAAGAAGCAAAAGCTGCTCACTGTGTACTCGTTCTGCACACCCTCCACCGCTCGCGAAATGGTGGACTTTAGTCCCCACATGGCAGCCTATCTGCCGTGCCGCGTGTCCGTGGTTGAGAAGGAAGACGGCCTGTGGCTCTACACCCTGAACATGGACATGATGGTCAAGATGGGCCGCAAGTTGCCTTCTCCCCTGAAAGAGAACGCATGGGCTGTGCGAAGCACCATTTGGGAAATGATGGAACGCGCCTCCAAAGGGGAGTTTTAACTTATGGCCCACATAGTCGTCATCGGTGCCGGCATAGGCGGCATGCCCGCCGCGTATGAACTCCGCGAGCTCTTGTCCAAAGAACACAAAGTCACCGTCATCAACTCGGTGGATTACTTCCAGTTCGTCCCTAGCAACCCCTGGATTGCTGTGGGTTGGCGCCAGCGCGAAGACATCACCCTGCCCATTGCTCCCTACCTCACCCGCAAAGGCATAGGCTTCATCCCCAAAGGTGTCGAGAAAATTGATGCCGAGGCCAACCAACTCACCCTGGCCGGCGGCGACACTCTGAACTACGACTACCTGGTCATCACCACCGGACCCAAACTCTCGTTCAGCGAAGTCCCTGGTGCTGGTCCAACCTCCCACGGCGGAGGCGGCTTCACCCACTCCATCTGCAGCGTAGACCACGCCCAGGCCTTCTTTGCCGATTACGAAAACTTCCTCAAAAACCCTGGCCCCGTCGTCATCGGCGCCATGCCCGGTGCCAGTTGCTTCGGCCCGGCCTATGAATTCGCCTTCATCCTGGACACCGACCTGCGCAAACGCAAACTGCGCCACCTGGTACCCATCACCTACGTCAGCAGCGAACCCTACATCGGCCACCTGGGCCTGGGCGGCGTGGGCGACAGCAAATCCATGCTCGAGTCCGAGATGCGCAACCGCGACATGAAATGGATCACCAACGCCAAAACCACAAAAGTGGAGGAAGGCAAGATGTTCGTTACCCAGCTCGACGACCTGGGCAACGTCTACAAAGAACACGAACTCGGCTTCAAACTCTCCATGATGCTGCCCGCCTTCAAGGGTGTAGACGCCGTGGCTGCCGTCCCCAATCTTTGCAACCCCCGAGGGTTTGTCATCATTGACGAATTCCAGCGCAGCAAAGCTTACAAAAACATCTTCTCCGCGGGTGTGTGCGTCGCCATTCCACCGGTGGAAGTCACGCCTGTGGCCACCGGCACCCCCAAGACCGGTTACATGATCGAGAGCATGGTGGGCGCCATTGCCCACAACATCGCCGACGAACTGGCGGGCAAGACGGCAGATGCCAAGGGCACCTGGAATGCTATTTGTCTGGCCGACATGGGAGACACCGGAGCTGCCTTTGTGGCCTTGCCGCAAATTCCACCGCGCAATGTGAACTGGTTCAAGAAGGGCAAGTGGGTGCACTTGGCCAAGATTGCGTTTGAGAAGTACTTCATGCGCAAGATCAGACAAGGCACTTCGGAGCCTGTTTACGAAAAGTATGTACTGAAGGCCCTAGGCATTGTCCGATTGGCAGAAAAGCCAGCCCCGAAAAAATAATTACAAATTAAAAACAGGAGACTGCATGAAACGCTTGAAGTTTTTTACATCAATTTCTCGCTTGGCGCCGTTGACAGTAGCGCTTATTTTGGGTGCAGGCATAAAAATGCATTTACGTCCAATGAATATTTCTTCCGCGGCCATCGAATGAAGGCTAAGGGCACGCGTAGCGGTGTAGAAACTGTCAAGCTGTCTCAGCAATCCATCGGTATTCAGTTCGGCTGGTAGTTCTGAGTCTAGGGCTTATCAGTTTGTATCCATTTGAGAAAGCCTATGCTGTTTTGCATCAAAACTCTGTATGCAATCGCGATGTGTTGGTGCCTGGGAAGCGGTTTGGCCGTCGCCCAGGCGTCAAGCATTTTTCAAGGTGCAGATCTCAAATTTAGGTTATTTCCAGACGAGGTTACTGCTGTTGCAGCGGTGCTAAACCGGGACCACTACAAATTCAAATAAAAGTGCCTGATGGCACGGTGCGCGTAATGCGGAAGTCAGATAAGTGATTTATTTAATATCAGTTACTACAAATATAATTGTATTAAGATTTAAGGAGACTGTGTGAAGCAAGACGATATGGGTGCCGGGCGCATTCGCAAAGCGCCCGAGAATTTTCTGAGCCGTGAAGGCATTGAGACCGTTTTCGCCGAAGGCAAAAATGGCAGGCGCGATTTCATTCGCAGCGCACTTGCTGCGGCAGCTGCAGGGGTGGCTGCTCCGATGGCAATGGCGCAAGGAAACCCTGTGCCTAAAGAAGGGGGTGACCCTAACATCTTGACATTGCCTGAGCATGCAACCGGCTTGGGGCAAAGTGTTGTTACCGACGGCTACGGTAAGCCTTCAAAGTTTGAAACCAATGTGCAACGACGCCAAAGCCCGGGCCTGACACAAACCAACCAAGCGTCGGTTTCTTTTGCTCCGCTTCAGTCGCTGTTTGGCATCGTGACACCCAGTGGGTTGCATTTCGAACGTCACCACCAAGGGTGGTGGGACATTGATCCCTCTAAGCACCGCTTCATGATCAATGGCATGGTGAAAACACCCAAGGTGTTCACCATGGACGAGATCATGCGTTTGCCTTCTGTGTCTCGCTTCCATTTCATTGAGTGTGGTGCCAACACTGCTGCTGAGTGGGGTAATGTGGCAGTGCCGACTGCACAGTACACGCACGGCATGCTCTCGTGCAGTGAATTCACTGGAGTTCCCCTCATTGATCTGCTGGAACTTGCAGGTGCTGATTTGAAGAATGGAAAGTTCATTCTTGCAGAGGGTGGCGACGGCTCATCCATGACGCGCACGATTCCCATGAGTTTGATTGCATCAGGAGAAGTTCTAGTCGCCTATGGTCAGAACGGTGAAATGCTTCGCCCTGAAAATGGTTATCCACTACGTTTGATAGTACCTGGCGTCCAGGGTGTGAGCTGGGTGAAGTATTTGCGTCGTATTGAAGTGGGTGACAAACCCTATGCCACCAAAGACGAGGCTGTGCACTACATTGACTTGCAGCCGGATGGCTTACAGCGTCAATACACCAATGTACAAGAATGCAAGAGCGTGGTGACGACGCCCTCCGGCGGTCAGGTGTTGCTGGACAAGGGCTTCTACAACATCACCGGTTTGGCCTGGTCTGGCAAAGGCAAGATCAAGAAAGTGGATGTGTCAGTAGATGGTGGTCGCAATTGGCGCCAAGCACGTCTAGAGACGCCTGTGCTGTCTAAAGCTTTGACGCGTTTCAACATTGATTGGGTGTGGGACGGAAAACCCGCGATCATTCAAAGCCGTGCAATAGACGACACGGGTTATGTGCAACCCACCTACAAACTGTTGCGCGCAGTGCGTGGAACGCGCTCGATCTATCACAACAACGCCATCCAGTCATGGCTCGTTCAGGAAAACGGTGAGGTGAAAAATGTTCAGGTTTCGTAATGCAGTAGTCGCTGCTGCGCTGCTGGCTACAGTGGGCATCGTTGCTGCGCAATCTGACTCCAAGTACCCAGGTATTGGTCGCGCGGCTACCCCCAAAGAAGTCGCTGCATGGGATATCGATGTGCGCCCCGATTTCAAAGGCTTGCCTCCTGGTTCTGGGTCAGTGGCAAAAGGCCAAGACGTTTGGGAAACCAAATGCGCGCATTGCCACGGCGTTTTTGGCGACTCTGGTGAGGTGTTCAGCCCC
>JBJOLD010000160.1:0-3962 GCA_046045765.1 Pseudomonadota bacterium
GATGCCACGGTATTCCGCGATCACGAGCGTTTGAGCTTTAGCGGCGAGGCCAGTCACATCACTGATGACTGCTTCTTTCTCACTGCGATTCAGACTCAAGGTCTACTCCTTTAAATGCACCTTGCAACTTGCGTTGCGCGGCGCTCCACATTGCAGCGACCAACTGTTAACAGAACTCTCATTCCATCTGCAGCGGGATCGCCATCTGCGTTGGCTTAAAACTATTAAGTGCAGTTGCCTGCACACCAACGGTCTTGGATGGCCTGCCAGCACTTTGAGTGTGCGGGCAGCCCACCACATCGGACGCTTCTCGCGAAGCATCCAAATTTGCGATTACGCCGAGATGGTTTGCAGGTCCACGCGGACACCCACACCCATGGTCGACGAAACAGCGACTTTGCGCAAATACAAGCCCTTGCTGGAAGCCGGCTTGGCCTTGTTCAAGGCATCCACCAGAGCGGCCAAGTTGCCTTGCAACTGAGCAGACTCGAACGAACGACGACCGATGGTGCTGTGCACGATACCAGCCTTGTCCACGCGGAACTGTACTTGACCAGCTTTGGCGTTCTTCACGGCAGTAGCGACGTCAGGAGTCACGGTGCCAACCTTGGGGTTAGGCATCAAACCACGTGGTCCCAGGATCTGACCCAGAGTACCCACAATGCGCATCGCATCAGGGGCGGCGATCACGATGTCAAAGGGCATGTCACCAGCCTTGACCATCGCAGCCAAATCGTCCATGCCGACGATGTCAGCGCCAGCAGCCTTGGCTTCTTCAGCCTTGGCACCTTGGGCGAACACAGCCACACGCTTGGTTTTACCAGTGCCGTTCGGCAACACCACGGCGCCGCGCACCACTTGGTCAGACTTCTTAGCATCGATGCCGAGCTGTACAGCCACGTCAATGGATTCATCAAACTTGGCGTTGGCGAATTCCTTCACCAGACCGAGTGCATCGGTCAGGGTGTACAGCTTGTTGCTGTCGATCTTGCCAACTTGGGTTTTTTGTTTTTTAGTGAGCTTGGACATTTACACGCCCTCCACATTCACGCCCATCGAGCGGGCAGAACCAGCGATGGTACGAACGGCTGCATCCAGATCGGCGGCAGTCATGTCTTTCATCTTGGTCTTTGCGATTTCTTCGAGCTGAGCACGAGTGATTTTGCCGACCTTATCCTTCAGCGGATTGGACGAACCCTTGTCCAATTTGATGGCCTTCTTGATCAGCACAGTGGCTGGAGGCGTCTTGATCACGAATGTGAAGCTCTTGTCGGCAAATGCCGTGATCACCACAGGCAAAGGCAGACCTGGCTCAACACCTTGGGTCTGCGCATTGAATGCCTTGCAGAATTCCATGATGTTCAGACCACGTTGACCCAAAGCAGGGCCGATGGGGGGGGATGGGTTGGCCTTACCGGCTGGCACTTGCAGCTTGATAAAACCGACGATTTTTTTCGCCATGATTTCTCCTTACGGGTAATAACGCCTTGGTGCTGAACAACTCAGACCTCGGCTCCCCGGGGTTAACGACTCTTGACATTCATTCGCGCCGAGTCGGATAGCGCAAATGCAACACCAGCCATTACTGGCTGGTAAACCTTAAGTTTTCTCGATCTGAGAAAACTCCAATTCAACCGGTGTGGAGCGGCCAAAAATAGTGACCGAAACCCGCACCTTGCTCTTTTCGTAGTTGACATCTTCCACCGAACCATTGAAGTCGGTAAAAGGGCCGTCCTTGACGCGCACAAACTCACCCACCACAAACTCGATTTTGTGACGTGGCTTCTCGGTGCCTTCTTGCATCTGGTTTACGATCTTCATCACCTCGGCTTCCGAGATGGGAGCGGGGCGGTTTTTCGCACCGCCCACAAAGCCAGTCACTTTGTTGGTGTGCTTCACCAAGTGCCAGCTTTCGTCGTCCATGACCATTTCAACCAGCACATAGCCTGGGAAAAATTTGCGCTCGGTGGTCTTCTTCTGTCCGTTCTTGACCTCGACCACCTCTTCCATGGGAACAAGAATGCGACCAAACTTGCTCTGCATGCCAACGCGGTTAATGCGTTCGATGATATTGCGCTCCACAGCCTTCTCCATACCGGAGTAGGCGTGCACAACATACCAGCGCAAATCGGGATTCACGGGCGCGGACACGGGCTGCTCTGCAGCGGGGATCACCACATCATCAGTCATTATTTTTTCCACCCCAGGATCAGATCGTAAAAAAGCCACTCAAGCGTCTTGTCCGTCAGCCACAGGAACAAGGCCATGATGAGCACAAAACCGAAGACATACGCAGTGATCTGAATTGCTTCTTTGCGAGCAGGCCACACCACCTTGCGCACTTCGCGCCAAGCGTCTTTGCCAAAAGCGATGAGTTGGCGGCCAGATTCCGAAGCAAAGAAAGTTGCAGCAGCCAAACCCAGGCCCAACAGCAAGACAGCCCACTGCACCAAAGCCCCCTGCTTGCCCAGCAAATAGAAAGCAGCCAGGGCGCCAAACACCAACAGCACAGCCGCCGCCAGTTTGGCTTTGTCTGCGCCGGTGTTGACAGTTTGAACTTGTGTCGTGGCCATAGTCTTTATTCGCGTCTCACTTGTACTAAATTTTCAGCATCCTCAAGACACTGAAGCCCGCTACACCGTAGCGGGCTTGCTTGCCACCTATTCCCAGGTGGCAGGGGCAGTAGGAATCGAACCTACAACCTTCGGTTTTGGAGACCGACGCTCTGCCAATTGAGCTATACCCCTAGATTTTCTTTACGCGATGATTTTCGCAACCACACCGGCGCCGACGGTACGACCACCTTCGCGGATGGCGAAGCGCAGGCCTTCTTCCATGGCGATGGGGTTGATCAGCTTCACAGTGATCGACACGTTGTCACCAGGCATCACCATTTCTTTGCCTTCTGGCAGTTCGATGGCGCCAGTCACGTCCGTTGTACGGAAGTAGAACTGAGGGCGGTAGTTGTTGAAGAAGGGCGTGTGACGGCCACCTTCGTCTTTGGACAACACGTAGATTTCGCCGGTGAAGTGGGTGTGTGGCTTGATCGAAGTGGGCTTGCACAGCACTTGGCCGCGCTGCACGTCTTCTCGCTTGGTGCCGCGCAACAGGATACCGACGTTGTCACCGGCTTGGCCTTGGTCCAGCAGCTTGCGGAACATTTCCACGCCAGTGCAGGTGGTCTTCTGGGTGTCAGAGATACCAACGATTTCGATTTCTTCGCCGACCTTGACCACACCGCGCTCGATACGACCGGTCACCACAGTGCCGCGACCAGAGATGGAGAACACGTCTTCAACGGGCATCAGGAATGCGCCGTCCACTGCGCGCTCGGGCAGGGGGATGTAGGTGTCCAGTGCGTCGGCCAGCTTCATGATGGCGCCTTCACCCAGTTCACCCTTGTCGCCTTCGATGGCGAGCTTGGCAGAGCCGTGGATGATGGGGGTCTTGTCGCCAGGGAAGTCGTACTTGTCGAGGAGTTCGCGAACTTCCATTTCGACCAGTTCCAGCAGTTCAGCGTCGTCCACCATGTCGCACTTGTTCAGGAACACGATGATGTAGGGCACGCCCACCTGACGAGCCAACAGGATGTGCTCGCGGGTTTGAGGCATGGGGCCGTCAGCAGCGGAGCAAACCAGGATAGCGCCGTCCATTTGGGCAGCGCCTGTGATCATGTTCTTCACATAGTCGGCGTGTCCAGGGCAGTCGACGTGGGCGTAGTGGCGGTTAGCCGTTTCGTATTCCACGTGGGCGGTGTTGATGGTAATACCGCGTGCTTTTTCTTCAGGTGCTGCGTCGATCTGGTCGTACGCCTTGGCAGAGCCGCCAAACTTGGCTGCCAACACGGTCGTGATGGCTGCAGTCAGGGTGGTCTTGCCGTGGTCCACGTGGCCAATCGTGCCTACGTTGACGTGCGGCTTGGTTCGTGTGAATTTTTCTTTACCCATGTTCAGCTCCGAAAA
>JBJOLD010000167.1:0-5739 GCA_046045765.1 Pseudomonadota bacterium
GCCAGCAGCGGGGCGCCTCCACAATGGCTATCTACCCACCCGGCTGGAGAAACCCGCATCGCAGACATAGAGTCTCACTTGCCGCAGGTGATGCCCTTGTATGAAAAAACGCTGAAAGCGACTAACAAAGCGCCCAGTCGTACGCCACAGTGATAGGCGCGTGGTCGGAAAATTTGACGCCCTTAAAGATATCTACCGTTTTGGCTGTGTGGCCGATGGCTGGGGTCGCCAAGTGGTAGTCCAAACGCCATCCCACGTTGTTGGCATAGGCTTGCCCCCGGTTGCTCCACCAGGTGTAGCAACCGTCAGTGGCGGTGGGCTCCAGGGTGCGGTACACGTCCACCAAGCCGCCCTCGGTGAGTAGTTTGCCCATCCATGCGCGCTCTTCGGGCAAAAAGCCGGAGTTTTTTTTGTTGCCTTTAAAGTTTTTGAGGTCGATTTCTTGATGGGCAATGTTGACGTCGCCACACAGCACAAATTCACGCTGGCTCTTAAGTTTTTGCAGGTGGGGGTAAAACTCCGCCAGAAACCGGAACTTGGCCTGTTGTCGCTCTTCGCCCGACGAGCCACTGGGGAAGTACGCACTGATGATGGATCGCTTGTGCTGGGGTGTGTCAAATCGCAGCTCGACGTAGCGGCCTTCAGCGTCAAACTCGGGTGAGTTGTAGCCCACCACCACGTCGCTAGGCTCATGGCGTGTGTACACCGCCACGCCGGAGTAGCCCTTTTTCTCGGCAAAGTGAAAGTGCCCGGTGAGCCCGGCGAGTTCCTGGAAGCGGCCTTCCACGTCGGGCAGTTGTGCTTTGACTTCTTGTACGCAAATACAATCGAGCTGTGCTTGCTGCAGCCATGCCTCCACGCCTTTGCTGGTGGCCGAGCGGATGCCGTTGAGATTGAGGCTGGTTAATTTAAACAAGGAAAAGTTCCGATGTCAGTTCAAGACCCATTAGCCTTGGAGTTTGTTGAGTTTGCGGTGCAATGCGGCGTGTTGCGCTTTGGCGAGTTCAAGACCAAAGCCGGCCGCATGAGCCCCTATTTCTTCAACGCGGGCTTGTTTGATGACGGTGCCAAGCTGGGGCGTTTGGCTGAATTTTATGCCCAGCGTTTGATTGTTAGCGGCATCGAATTTGACATGGTATTTGGCCCCGCCTACAAAGGCATTCCGCTGGGAGCCGCACTCTCTGTCGAGTTGGCACGCCGTGGCCGCAACGTACCGTTTGCCTATAACCGGAAAGAAGCCAAAGACCATGGCGAGGGCGGAACCCTGGTAGGTGCGCCACTCAAAGGGCGCGTATTGGTGGTGGACGATGTGATGTCGGCAGGCACTGCAGCGCGCGAATCTATTGCCATCATCCAGGCAGCGGGTGCCACGCCATATGCTGTGTGCATTGCGCTGGACCGCCAGGAAAAAGCCACCGAGAATGGCCACGACGTACCCTACAGTGCAGTGCAGTATGTCCGTAATCAACTGGGTTTGCAGGTGTGTGCGATTGCGAAACTCGATGATTTGATGCAGTATCTGGAGCAGCGGGGTGCGGGTGCATTAGTGCAAGACCACCAACGCGTTTTGGAATACCGTCAACGGTACGGCGTACAAGAAGGATGAGCATGGCTTTGTGTTTTCGCAAGACTTTGGGTTGGTTGTTGTTGACGCTCTGTTGGGTGGGGCCGGTCGCGGCCCAAACGGCGGGCATCTACACCTGTACCGATGTAAAGGGACGAAAACTCACAGCCGACCGACCAATTGTTGAGTGTATGGATCGTGAGCAAAAGGTGCTCAACCCGAGCGGCACCGTTAAAGCTAAAGTCGGCCCATCGCTGACTGCCCACGAGCGTGCAGAGCAGGAGGCGCGCGACAAACGTGATGCAGAGGAAAAGGAACGGATCCAAGAAGAAAAGCGGCGCGATCGTGCGTTGCTAATGCGCTACGCTAACAAAAGCGTGCATGATCAGGAGCGGGCTGAAGCCCTAGAGCAGATTAAAGCGGTGATCAAAGCAGCCAACACGCGACTTGAAGAGTTGGCACGCCAGCGCAAAATGCTGGACGACGAAATGGAGTTTTACAAAAAAGACCCAACGAAGTCCCCCGCTTATTTGCGTAGGCAAATAGAAGAAAGCAACCAAAGCCAAGGGGTGCAGAAAAAATTCATTGCCGAGCAAGATGCAGAGGCCCGTCGGGTCAATCTTCGCTTTGACGATGAACTAATACGGCTCAGACCGCTGTGGGCTGCTAGGTAGCTAGTTTGCTGCGCAGCAGGTCGTTCACTTGCTGCGGGTTGGCCTTACCTTTGCTGGCCTTCATGATTTGACCGACCAAGGCGTTCAACGCTTTTTCGTTGCCCGCTTTGAACTCGGCCACATTTTTCGTGTTGGCGGCAATCACTTCATCGACGATGCCTTCTAATGCGCCGGTGTCGTTCATCTGTTTGAGGCTTTTGGCTTCAATGATGCTATCCACATCGGTACCAGAACCATCCCACAGTGCATCAAACACTTGGCGCGCTGCGCTATTGGAAATCGTGCCATCTGCAATGCGGCTTATCAAGGCACCCAATGCCGCCGGCAGCACGGGTGCTTGCGCAATGGCCAGGTCTTGGGCATTGAGCCTGCGAGAGATTTCGCCCGTAATCCAGTTGCTCACCAATTTAGGCTGCCCACTGGTTTTGGCGGCTGCTTCAAAGTAGGTGGATAGTGCCAAGCTTTGGGTGAGCTGCGTCGCGTCGTAGTCGCTCAAGCCATAATCAGTTGCAAAACGCTGTGCCATGATGCGTGGCAATTCAGCCATTTCCCCCCGCACGGCTTGAATCCATTGCTCTGAAATACATAGCGGTGGCAAGTCAGGGTCGGGGAAGTAGCGGTAGTCAGCGGCATCCTCTTTTGTGCGCATGGCGCGTGTTTCGCCGGTGTCGGGGTTAAAAAGCACGGTGGCCTGTTGAATCTCCAGGCCGTCTTCAATTTGCTCGATCTGCCAGCGCACTTCAAAGTCGATGGCCTGCTGCATAAACTTAAAACTGTTGAGGTTTTTAATCTCGCGGCGGGTGCCCAGCGGGCCACCGGGCTTGCGCACGGACACGTTGGCGTCGCACCGAAAGCTGCCCTCTTGCATATTGCCATCGCAGATGCCAATCCAGGTGACGATTTTGTGTAGCTCTTTGGCATAGGCAATGGCCTCAGCGCTAGAGCGCATATCGGGCTCGGTCACAATTTCCAACAGTGGCGTGCCCGCGCGGTTCAGGTCGATGCCGCTTTGCCCCCCGCCCCCTAATGACGAGTCTTCGTGCAGCGATTTGCCGGCGTCTTCTTCCAAATGGGCGCGCACCAAACGCACTGACTTTTTTTCCTCACCCAGGAAAAACTCAACGCTGCCGCCTTGGACTACTGGAATCTCAAACTGGCTGATTTGGTAGCCCTTTGGCAGATCGGGGTAGAAGTAGTTCTTGCGGGCAAAAATACTCCGTGGTGCAACGTGGGCACCAATGGCCAAGCCGAACTGAATGGCGCGTTCTACGGCACCTTTGTTCATCACCGGCAAGGTGCCGGGCAATGCCAAGTCCACTGCACAGGCCTGGGTATTGGGCTCTGCGCCAAAGGCTGTCGACGCGCGCGAGAAAATCTTGGACTGTGTGGAGAGTTGGGTATGGGTCTCGAAGCCGATAACAACTTCGTATCCTTGCACCAATAACGATTTTGGGGTCAATTTATCGCTTGCCATGTTCAATATCCTAAGGGCTTGGCGCTGTGGAAATCAGTGGCCAGCTGGAAGCGGTGCGCTGCATTGAGCAACCGCGACTCTTGAAAATAATTGCCAATGAGCTGCATGCCAATAGGCATGCCCTTGTCTTTAGCCTCTGCTGCAAATCCAACCGGAATACTCATGCCCGGCAGGCCCGCCAAAGACGCAGGTAGGGTGAAAATGTCCGCCAAATAATTGGCAACCGGGTCATCAGATTTTTCACCAATTTTCCAGGCCACTGTGGGCGCTACTGGGCCTGCAATGACATCGCATTCTTTGAATGCATTTTGGAAATCGTCGGCAATCATGCGGCGAATTTTTTGCGCCTGCAGGTAATACGCATCGTAGTAACCGTGGCTCAGTACATAGGCACCCATCATGATGCGGCGCTTGACTTCATCGCCAAAACCTTCGGCACGGGTCTTCTTGTACATGTCTGCCAGGTCGGTGTACTGCGCGGCGCGGTGGCCAAACTTCACGCCATCAAAACGGCTCAAGTTGCTGGACGCCTCGGCTGGCGCAATGATGTAGTACACCGGAATAGACAGTTCGGTGCGCGGCAGCGTGATGGCGACCAATTTGGCACCCAGTTGTTCATACTGCTTGAGTGCGGCGTCCACACTGGCGCGCACATCGTTAGACAAGCCGTCGCCAAAAAATTCTTTGGGCACACCGATGCGCAAGCCTTCAACCGAGTCGTTGAGTTTCACTGAGTAGTCTTCAGCCGCAATGTCCAGCGAGGTGGAGTCACGGTCCAAGTCGGGGCCGCACATGGCGGACAACAGCAGGGCGCAGTCTTGCGCGGTACGTGCCATAGGGCCCGCTTGATCTAGGCTGGAGGCAAACGCCACCATGCCATAGCGAGATGCCCGCCCGTAAGTGGGCTTTATGCCCGTGATGCCACAAAACGCGGCAGGCTGGCGAATGGAGCCACCGGTGTCGGTGCCAGTGGCTGCCGGGGTCAGGCGTGCGGCTACGGCCGCTGCACTGCCACCTGATGATCCGCCAGGAATGCGGTCTGTGTCCCACGGGTTGCGCACCGGCTGAACAGTGTCGTGGCCCACGGCGGCAATGGCTGAGTTTTCGTTGCTGCTGCCCATGGCGAATTCATCGCAATTGAGCTTACCTAACACTACCGCGCCCTGGTCGGCTAGTTTGGCCACCACGGTGGCGTCAAACGGCGATTGGTAGCGCTTGAGCATACGCGAGCCAGCAGTGGTTATAAAGTCGCGGGTCACAAAAATGTCTTTGTGCGCAATGGGTACACCTTCCAGCGCCTCCCCGCTGCCATTGGCAATGCGGGCGTCCGCTGCGCGGGCCTGCGCCAATGTGGCAGCTTCGTCCACGGCAACATAGGCACCCAAACGGGTGTGGGCTTGGCTGCGCTGCAAAAAATGCGCAGCTAGTTCTACGGCGGAAACCTGTTTGGCCTTCAACGCCATACGTAAATCATGCACCGTGCAATCGTGCAGAGTTTGGGTAGAAAAAGAGGTGAATTGAGTCATGACGGTGCTACTTCTTATTCGATGACTTTGGGCACCAAAAACAGACCCCGCTCCACGGCGGGTGCGCTGCGCTGGTTGGCTTCACGTTGGTCGGGCTCACTCACTACGTCGTCACGCAAGCGCAAAGAAATTTCTTGAATTGTGGCGACTGGGTGCGCCAGTGGCTCGATGTCCGTGGTGTCAACGGCCCGCATGGCCTCAACAAGGCCAAAAAAATCATTGAGCTTGGTAAGCATGCGATCGCTTTCATCGGGCGCGAGTTCCAGGCGCGCCAAATTGGCAATGCGTGTGATGTCAAAAGATGTCAGGGACATAGTAAAAAAGAGTTGAAACCAAAGGTAAATCACGCTTTGAAGCGGTGTCCCGCAAAGGGCATTCACGGGCAATCGGTTATTATCCTGCCTTTGGTGTGAGCGGCGGTAAAACCGCTTTTTTTACGCCAAGCTGACAATTTTTAAACGGTAAAACAAGGTGATGGCCCACCGAAGCGTAGGCCATACC
>JBJOLD010000173.1:0-5181 GCA_046045765.1 Pseudomonadota bacterium
GTTTGGGGCAGCAAGTGGAAAATGTTTTTTTATTATCCTGCTAGCAAGCTACCCAAAGTAGGTGTGGTGCTTGATTAGTTGGTTGACTGCGCTGGGGGTAGGCGCTCCAAGTGCACGGGCACGTATTTGTGCCAAGGCGTACCTGCGAACGGGTCGCGGTCGGTCGTGTTGGTCAGCTCGTTCAATGAAACTCCCCGGCGATCCAGTGTGCCGTCAGCGCGGGTGTAGTCCAGTCCGTGGCCGTTGGGTAGCGATACGAAACCAGGCTGTAATTCGTCGGTCATCTCGACGGGGGCTTGGGCAGCGCCGCGTGGCGTACGCAGTTGAATCCAGTCACCCTCTGAGCATCCCAGCACTGCGGCATCTTGCGGATGAATGCGCAGCACACCAAAGCTTCCTTTCTTCATCCATTCTGGGTTGCGAATTGACGTTTGGCTTGTCTCAGAGCGTCGCTCCCCCGCCGACAAGATGTAGGGATAGTCGGGGCGGTGGTGTGGCAACTTGCTGTCAATCGTCGTCAACTCGTCCAACATCTCCGGGATGTTCAAGTTGATTTTGTGGTTGGGCAATTTCACTGCCTTCCAGCTGTCGCTGTATTGGCTGACGCCAAATATGACGCCAGATGGGTTGTTCAATATCGCATCAAAAAGCCGATTGCCACCCAGAAGTGCGGGGCCACCAAACCCAGCGCCCTTGGCGGCTGCTGGCTGCGCCCGCACGTAAAGCTGGCTGATTCCCCACAGCGATGCCGCTGGCGCCAAATTGGCTGGCAGGCTTGACCCCAGAGTGCGATACAGCACCACAGGGGCATACCGCGCCAACTTTTTGTCCCGCATGGATTTCCAGGCAAAGGCTACCCCGAAAGCTGTTCGCCCGAAGCGTGCTGCTGTGCGCAAAAAGCGGTAATCAGTCTCTCCCAACTCGCCCATGGCCTCTAGCAGACGTGCATGCATCTCAGCTTCCGGCAGGGTACCCGGGCGGGGGCTGAGGTGTGGGTGGCGCAATTGAAATCCATTGCGTGGAAACTCCAAATTGAAAAACGTGGCCTCGGCCTTTTCAAACTGGCTGCTGGCGGGCAGCACATAGTCGGCTTGCCGCGCGGTTTCTGTCATGGCTACATCGATCACCACACTGCACTCCAATGCACGCAGGGCCTTACGCATCCGCTGGCTGTCTGCCAAAGAATGAACGGGGTTCGCACTTTCAATAAACATCGCCCGGAAGCGCTTGGGGTGCTGGGTCAATATTTCATCCGGAATCACATTGCATGGGATCAAACCCATGATCACCTTGGAGTTGGTGACGGGGCTGTTCGTCCATTTGCGCGGCTCCGCGGACTTGCCCGAGCTTGATTTACCAGATGTGCTGCGGCTGGAGCTAGAAAGATTCAGGAAAGGCACAAACGCGTTGTTGGCTCCCGCCTTGGCGTAATTGCCCGTGAGCAGCCAAACAAGCCGATTCAGATAACTATTCAGGGTTGAATGCAAATTCATTTGCACTCCAAGATCCTCAATCATCGACACGCTTTTGGCCCGGGCGATGCGCCGTGCGGCAGACCGAAGAAGTGCTTCGTCCACCCCGCAC
The DNA here is from genome assembly GCA_046045765.1 of Pseudomonadota bacterium. GTDB lineage: Bacteria > Pseudomonadota > Gammaproteobacteria > Burkholderiales > Burkholderiaceae_C > Allorhodoferax. The sequence goes on from JBJOLD010000173.1 coordinate 1,585, forward strand.
ACAGAAGCGTAATGTGCGATGTCGATTTTTCTCATGGCCGCTTCAACGGCTTCATAGCCGGTGGTGTGCTCGGCAAGCCAAGCAGTTGCAACCAAATTCTCTTGTATCAAAATGGCGGACAGGGCAGCTAGACACCATGCATCCGTGCCCGGCTTGACGGCCAGGTGGTAGTCCGCCATCTTGGCCGTCTCGGTGCGTCGTGGATCAATCACGATCATGGCGCGATTCGGATCGTTTTGAATCTCCCGCAGCGTGACGCGAGTGCGGGCAAACCCATGCGATTGCCAGGGGTTCTTGCCAAGAAAGACTGCAACCTCACAGTGCTCAAAGTCACCATGCACTGGCGCACCGGCCATCTTGCCCTGCACCCAGCCTTCCCCCGTTTTTTCCTGTGCGAGAGCGTTAGAGCGGTATTGAATGCCTAGCGCTTTAATGGTGCTGTCTGCATAGGTTCCGCCCAAATGGTTACCTTGGCTACCGCCACCGTAGTAAAGAATGCTGTCGCCGCCATGCTGGAGCTTGATGGCCGTGAATTTCTCGGCAATCTCGCGGATTGCTGTTTCCCAATCGATATTTTCGTAGCTGCCATCGGGCTTGCGGCGCTTGGGTGAATCGATGCGATCTGCACCGTTTTGGTAGTAGTCCATGCGTTGAGACTTCTCGCAGATATACCCCTGCGAGATGGGGTTCGCCTTATCACCCTTGATTTTTGTAATACGCCCCCCCTCAGTTTTGATCTCCAGGCCGCAGTTGATAGAGCAGATGATGCATGCGGTCTTTTTCCATTCGGTTGTCTCTTTGGCTTGCATGGCAGTTGCGTCCTACTAAAGCTGTTGATTTATGGGGTAATGATAGTTATCCTAAGCTTCTTGCTGAAAAATTGTCAACTAAATAGCCAGATAAAACCCATGCGCTACACCACAGACTACAAAGAACAAGCACGCGCAAAGCTGTTGGATGCCAGTGGCCGGCACGCAAAGGAACACGGGTTTATGAGCAGTGGCATGACAGGCCTGGCCGCTGCCGCAGGCGTGACAACGGGTTCTTTGTACAAGCACTTCAGTGGCAAGTCTGACTTATTCGTGACCATGATCAAAGTGGAACTGCAGCGCACTGCTGACATGTATGGCGCTGTCGATGCGGCTGATGCGGCGCAGGTGTCGCGCGCCCTGGCGGGCTACCTGAGCTTGAGTCACGTGCAGCATCCGGGGGCTGGATGTCCGCTACCGTCTTTGACGACAGAAATTGCTCGCGCCGATGACGTCGTCAAAGCGGCATTTGAGGAAGGTCTTCAAAAGATCCATGCCAACGTTACCGCTTTAACGCGTGATTCCGATACTGCCTGGGCTGTGATGGCGCAAAACGTGGGAGCGGTCATGCTCGCTCGCGCTTTGCGCACTGAAGCACTCCAAAAAGAACTACTCAATGCTGTGATGTGCGCTGGCGATGAACTTATCAGTCAAAGCAAGGCGAACCCGAATCCTCAATTGGACTAAACCAGTAACAGCAACTTACGGATATTTCAAAGGACCCACTATGAGCGAAAAGAAAGCCATTCTTGTCATCGGTGCCGGTGACGCCACGGGAGGCGCTATTGCGAGACGTTTCGCCCGTGAAGGCTACATAGCCTGCGTGACCCGTCGTAGCGAAGAGAAGCTGCAGCACCTTGTAAATGAAATCCGAGAAAGTGGTGGCGAAGCATATGGTTTCGGCAGTGACGCCCGCAAAGAGGATGAGATGATTGCGCTTATCGAAAAAATCGAACGCGACATTGCGCCCATCGAAGTTGCTGTTTTCAACATTGGCGCCAATGTGCGTTTCTCGATCACAGAGACCACTTCGCGCGTGTACCAGAAGGTGTGGGAGATGGCATGTTTCTCCGGCTTTTTGATGGGGCGTGAAACAGCAAAAGTCATGTTGCCACGGGGCAGGGGGACGATTCTTTTTACAGGCGCTACCGCAAGCCTGCGTGGCAGTGATGGCTTTGCAGCATTCGCTGGTGCCAAGCATGCTCTGCGTGCGCTTTCACAAAGCATGGCGCGCGAACTTTGGCCCAAGGGCATCCATGTCGCGCACCCGGTGATTGACGGAGCCATTGATACGGAGTTCATCCGTACCAATTTCCCAGAGCGGTATGCCATGAAGGATCAACTTGGCATTCTGAATCCAAACAACATCGCCGAAGCGTACTGGCAAATCCACGTGCAACCGCGCGATGCATGGACGCATGAAACAGAGCTGCGCCCGTGGCTGGAGCGCTGGTAATCCGCCCGGCGCACGCCTTTTCAAACATCAAACTACTGGAGCCAACCATGAGTCATCTTTCGGTTCAATTCATGTTCGACTTTGGGAGTCCGAATGCGTACCTGTGCCATAAAGTACTCCCAGTCATCGAGGAAAGAACTGGAGTCACGTTTGAGTATGTGCCCATCTTGTTGGGCGGACTTTTCAGGCTCGCAAACAACCGCTCCCCTATGGAAGCGTTTGCAGGCATTCCGAATAAGCAGGCCTACGACCGACTTGAAATGCAGCGCTTCATTGCAAGACACAAGATTGAGCAATTCAAATTCAATCCATTTTTTCCGATCAACACCTTACAACTGATGCGTGGGGCAGTAGCGGCGCAAAAGCTTGCCTACTTTAAGCAGTACGTAGATGTGATGTACCAAGCCATGTGGGAGCAGGCGCGCAATATGAACGAGCCAAACGAGGTTCTTGCCGTGTTGAACGCTGCGGGAATGGAGGCTGGGCCTTTGCTCGAAGCGACACAACAAGCCGACGTAAAAAGTAACCTGCTTGCAAATACCCAGTCTGCCTTCGAACGGGGGGCGTTTGGCTCGCCAACATTCTTTGTCGGGGACGAAATGTTTTTTGGTAAAGACCGTCTAGCGCAAGTTGAAAAAGAAATCGTCCGACTGGCCAAGCTATTTGGTATGTAAAAAAGACGTTTTTTCCGGCCGATCGGGGAGGGTGAGTGTGGCAGTGCGTGCTGGAGTTTGCGCCACAAGCCTCCCCTTGCGCCAGACCTTGAGACGGGTGGCTTTGAGGCGTATCGCTTCTATCGGGTTGTGCGCCTGCAGCAGCACCAAGTCGGCTTGGCAGCCTGCTTCCAGGCCATAGCCTTCCAGGTGCAGGATGCGAGCCGGGTTTTTGGTCACGGCGTCAAAGCACTTCTGCATGGCGGCCTGGCTGGTCATTTGCGCCACGTGCAGGCCCATGCTGGCCACTTCCAGCATGTCCCCGCTTCCCAGGCTGTACCACGGGTCCATGCAACAGTCCTGGCCGAAGGCCACGGTCATGCCTGCAGCCATGATTTCGGGCACGCGTGTCATGCCGCGGCGCTTGGGGTAAGTGTCGTGGCGACCTTGCAGGGTGGTGTTGATCAGCGGGTTACTTACCACGCTGATCTGGGCCTCGGCCATCAGCGGCAGCAGCTTGCTGACGTAGTAGTTGTCCATGCTGTGCATGGACGTGAGGTGCGAGCCGGTTACGCGGCCCTGCAGGCCCAGGCGCTGGGTCTCAAAGGCCAGAGTCTCGATGTGGCGGCTGAGCGGGTCGTCGCTTTCGTCGCAGTGCATGTCCACCAGCTTGCCCTGC
>JBJOLD010000176.1:0-4439 GCA_046045765.1 Pseudomonadota bacterium
CACATGTTTCGCTCTCTCGACGCTCCAAAAGCCACAATACCGTGGTGTCGGACAGCGAGACAATAGGTCCAATTCAATGTCAACTTGAAAGTAATACATGTCCAAAACTTACTGGGTCAGTACATACCGCGCGGTAAATGATGCCGATAAACTTGCCGCCTATGCAAAGCTCGCGGGGCCCGCGCTCACCGCAGCTGGTGGTCGATTCTTGGCGCGTGGTGAGCCTTCAGCCGCCTATGAACTCGGGTCGAAGCAGCGTACAGTGCTAATCGAGTTTGACAGTGTCGAACAAGCCACAGCGGCCCACGACAGTCCCGCATACCAAGAAGCTTTAGCCGCCCTCAGTGATGGGGCAGAGCGAGACATCCGAATCATCGAAGGTGTTTAAAACCAAACAAATCACGCGAACGCTGCGGGATTAGGCTTTGCAGCGCCGGTGTCTTCTCAGCTATAAATTGGAGCAAGAAAACTTGAGTTTCTGGGGCGCTCCAAATGAAGTTCTTCATATTTTGCGTTAGCCCGGATTTGCGCACTGCAAAACGATTTAAGCGCGCCCGCGACCGACTTCTCGGCTCAATTTCGACCTTAAATTTACTCAACTGTCACCGGTAATACGATGAAACAAACAATCCAACGTATAGGCGTCATGTCTTGGCTAGCCTGTGTCGCACTCCTCTTCATTCCGATCAGTGCTGCAGCGCAGTCCGTAGCATTGAAGTCAGGTGAGTCAACCGATCTTGGCGCCGTTTACTGGGTTGAGAGCTGTCAATCCATAGTCAATAGTTTTATTGGCGTGGAAATCCTGGAGGGGCCGCCTGGAGTTGTTATTGCTCTACGAGAACAACCGGTGCGCGCGAGACGCCAAAACTGTCCTAACGAAGTCCCAGGGGCCATTGTTACGATTACCGCGAAAGAAGTGACCGAGAAGACCAGCGCCACCATTAGGTACCGCGTTAAGTACGACACGGAAGACGGAAAGAAGCAGTCTAACCATACGGTCAAGATTGACTTGTACCCGTAGGAAGAAGACTGCGAAGTCTCATGAACCTTCTCACTACAAAGCGATGGCTCAAACGATCAAGACCTCTAATTTGCGCATCCTGAGAACGATAGGGTTCTATGGCTCTAGCGATGTATAGTTCATACATCATGAAAAACGCTTCTGATCTCTCTCGCACCCAGATCTACCTGACGCAACAGCAGCAAACGCTGTTGGCCCAGGTAAGCCGAGGCTCGGCGGCCACCAAAAGCGCCCTAATTCGCCAAGCGGTCGATATGTTCCTCGCCCTGCAAGCAAAAACCAGCCGGACTGACAAGACGCAGCATCTGCAGGGCATTGTTGGTCTTTGGGAGCAGCATGAGGGTATGCAGGACCCCGCAGCGGTGGTGCGCACCATGCGCCAACCCCGCTACACCACCGACTCCAAATGATTGTGAGCAAAGAGGTGCTGATTGACACCGATGTACTCATTTGGCTAGCCCGTGGCAACGCCAATGCCAGCCGCGTGATTACGTCGCTGGGCGACTGGGCTATCTCTTCTGTCAGCTACATGGAAATGGTCCAGGGCTGCCGCAACAAGGCTGAACAAAAGGCATTACAAAAAGCGTTCAAGTCCACGCAGGACACCATCCTTGGCATCACCCCAGCCATCAACGACCAAGCCATGGCGTTGGTGGAGTTGCATGCGCTTTCGCACAGCTTGCACATGGCCGACGCCCTTATTGCCGCCACAGCCCTTGCGCATTCCCTACCCATTCTCACTGGCAACGCCAAACACTTCAAAGTGGTGGCTGGCTTGCAAGTGGTTGTTTTCAAACCCTGACCCATCGCAGCCATGACCTCTGTCTTCAATTTCACCTTCGTGCCCTGGTTCCGGTCTGTAGCACCTTACATCCACAAGTTCCGCAACCAGACCTTTGTGGTGGGCATTGCTGGTGAGGCTATTGCTGCGGGCAAGCTGCAGCACTTGGCGCAAGACCTGGCCATGATCCAAAGCATGGGCGTGAAGATTGTGCTGGTGCACGGCTTTCGCCCGCAGGTGAACGAGCAACTGGCTGCCAAGGGCCACATGCCCAAATACAGCCACGGCATTCGCATTACCGACGGCGTGGCGCTGGATTGTGCACAAGAGGCTGCGGGGCAACTGCGCTATGAGATTGAGGCGGCGTTTAGCCAGGGACTGCCCAACACGCCCATGGCGGACTCCACAGTGCGCGTTATTTCCGGCAACTTCATCACCGCACGGCCCGTGGGCATTGTGGATGGCGTGGATTTCCAGCACAGCGGGCTAGTGCGCAAGGTGGATATTGCGGGCATTACCCAAACGCTGGACATGGGGGCCATGGTGCTGCTGTCTCCCTTCGGTTTTTCGCCCACCGGCGAGGCGTTTAACCTGACCATGGAAGAAGTCGCCACCAGCGTGGCCGCCGCATTGCAGGCCGACAAACTGATCTTTTTGACCGAGGTGCCAGGTATCCGCATGGACCCGACCCAACCGGCCAGCGAGGACAACCCCATTGATACCGAACTACCGTTGGCCGCAGCAGAAAAGCTGCTGAAAGCCCTGCCCGCTGCCAACCAGCCCACCGATGTGGCGTTTTACTTGCAGCACTGCGTCAAGGCCTGCAAAAACGGCGTGGAGCGCAGCCACATCATTCCGTACTCGGTGGATGGCGCTATTCTGCTAGAGGTGTATGTGCACGACGGCATCGGCACTATGGTGGTGGACGAAAAGCTGGAAAGCCTGCGCGAGGCCACCGAGGAAGACGTGGGCGGCATTCTTCAACTGATCGAGCCGTTCGAGAAAGACGGCACGCTGGTCAAGCGCAGCCGCACAGAGATAGAGCGCGACGCTGGCAACTACACCATCATCGAGCACGACGGCGTAATCTTTGCCTGCGCAGCGCTGTACCCCTACCCCGAAGCACGCACCGCCGAGATGGCGGCACTGACCGTGTCACCTGACGTGCAAGGCCAAGGCGACGGCGAGCGCGTGCTGAAGCGCGTGGAGCAACGCGCCAAAGCCGCCGGGTTGGACAGCATCTTTGTGCTGACCACCCGCACCATGCACTGGTTCATCAAGCGCGGCTTTGTGCAAGTTGACCCCGACTGGCTACCCGAAGCCCGCAAACGCAAATACAACTGGGACCGCAAAAGCCAGGTGTTGGTGAAAAAACTCAGCGCTTAGTAGCGCTTTAAAGAGGTTACCGAACCATGCAGACTTTTGCACGCGACACATTACGGGTGCTGGCCCACCCCACTTTGGCTGTCACTTTGATCTGTTGCCAAGGCTTGGCAAATGCTTCAGAAGCCGTGCTGTGCCACGCCACCTACGGCGGTGAAACCCGCACGCTCGCGGCAACTCCAGTCAGTTCGCCTTATGCAGTAGAACCGATGTCGCTGGGCTCGTACTTTCAGCTTCGGGTGGTGTTTCAAAAGCAGCCTGCTGAGCTGGCGAGCATCAAGATTTACACCTACGCGGACCGCGAACCCTCGCCGGTCATCATTCACCAGGCGAGCTACCCCTACCCGCCCACGGCCCAGGGCAAAAAGGGGCAAAAAGGCCGCGGTCTGCCCTATGGGTTTACGGGCCAGCAGATCGTGTATGAACCCATACGCGACGGCGAGCTGGAATACTGGTGCGAATGGAAGGCTGCCCGATGAAAAAGACGATTACTGCCCTGCTGATTGCTATGCATTTAGTAGCTGCTTACGCAGATCCCACGAGGGTCAGCATCCTATTTGCCGGTGATATTCTGCTGGACGACGGCCCCGGACGCACCATTGCCACCGGGGGCGATCCGCTCAAGCCGTTCGCATCGCTGCTGTCCCAAGCTGACTACCGCATCGGCAACCTGGAATGCTCTATTGCAGCGCCCAACACAGGTCAGGCGCAGGACAACAAAATCTACAGCTTTCGCGCCGCGCCCAACGTGGTCAATGTGCTCAAAGGCCGATTCGACGCGTTAGCTGTATCTAACAACCATTCCGGCGACTACGGCCCTGAAGCTTTTCTGGAAACACTGCGCCACGTGCAAGGCGCTGGAATTCGCACCTTTGGTGGCGGGCGTAACCTGCTTGAAGCCCATGCCCCGCTTTGGATTGAACGCAAAGGCATCAAGATTGCCGTGCTGGGCTACAACGAGTTCAAGCCGCGCTCCTTCGAGGCCAGCGCCAAAGGCTCGGGCATCGCCTGGAGCGAAGACACCGAGGTGGTTGCCGACATCCGCGCTGCGCGCAAGGCCGGTGCCGACCTGGTAATCCCGTTTATGCATTGGGGTTGGGAGCGCGAGCTTTACCCCAGCGCGCGACAAAAGCACCTGGCCCGCACCATGATTGATGCCGGTGCCGACGTGGTGGTGGGCGGCCACCCTCACGTCACGCAAGGCGCGGAGTACTACAAGGGCAAGCTCATCGTCTACAGCCTGGGCAACTTTGT
>JBJOLD010000268.1:0-4228 GCA_046045765.1 Pseudomonadota bacterium
CCCATGGCGTGGAAGATGTTAGGGTTTAACACCGTCTTGCCTTTGTTGATGAAGTTCACAAAGCCCTGTACGCCACCTGCACCCGAGAAGTCGTCTTCTTTGCCGCTGCGCTCGTCTTTGAGGCGAATGCGCACGCCATTGTTCAGGAAGCTGAGTTCGCGCAAGCGCTTACTCAAGATCTCGTAATGGAAGTCGTTGTTTTCTTTGAAAATTTCGGTATCGGGCAAAAAGTGCACTTCGGTGCCTCGCTTTTCGGTCTCACCAACCACTTTCATGGGCGACACCTCAACGCCATTCACCGTTTCCACCAGCCGGTTTTGTACAAAACCTTTGCTGAACTCCATCATGTGGACCTTGCCATCGCGACGGATAGTCAGGCGCAGCATTTTGGACAGCGCGTTCACACAAGAAACGCCTACGCCGTGCAGTCCGCCGGATACCTTGTAGCTGTTCTGGTTGAACTTGCCGCCCGCGTGCAGTTCGGTCAGCGCGATTTCAGCCGCCGAGCGCTTGGGCTCATGCTTGTCATCCATCTTCACGCCGGTGGGAATGCCGCGGCCGTTGTCGACCACGCTGATGGAGTTGTCGGAGTGAATGGTGACCAAAATGTCATCGCAATGGCCAGCCAGAGACTCATCAATGGAGTTGTCTACCACCTCGAATACCAAGTGGTGCAGACCGGTACCGTCAGACGTATCACCGATGTACATGCCGGGGCGCTTACGCACAGCTTCTAAGCCTTCAAGAATTTGGATCGAGCCTTCGCCATAGGCTTCGGTCGCACCGGCCTGGTTGGTGTCGATGGTGGGTTGGAAGTTGGAGCTGTCCGAGCTGCCTTCGCCGGTGTGCACGGCATCGCTGCCATTTTCTGGAGTGGGTACAGGCTTGTTTTCTTCGGTCATGGCTAACTTCTCTCTCAATCGGTTGGGGGCAGAGTTAAAGATCTGTCCCGCAATTTTCACTATTCTTCAATGACCAAACCCCCGAAGGCCGGGGGTTTGGTTGCGTAAGCAGCTACAAAATTTGTAGCACTAAATTCTCATTGGCATCACAACATACTTGAATGTTGCGTTGTCAGGGATGGTGAACAGCGCAGAGCTGTTTCCGTCGGACAGTTCAATTGAAACCATGTCCTGGCTCATATTGGTTAGTGCATCAATTAAATAAGTAACGTTGAAGCCGATCTCGATACCGTCTCCGCCGTAATCGATATCTAGCTCGTCAACAGCTTCTTCCTGTTCGGCATTGTTGGATGCTACGCGCAGGCTGCCGGGGTCGATGTTCAGACGCACACCCTTGAACTTGTCGCTGGTCAAGATCGCAGTGCGTTGCAATGTTTTCAGCAGCGAGTCACGCCCCAAAGTAATTTTGTTTTTGTGGTTCTTGGGGATAACGCGGTTGTAGTCGGGAAACTTGCCTTCGACCAGTTTGGTTACAAATTCCATGCCATCAAAACTGAACTTGGCTTGGTTATTGGCGAATTGCATTTCAATAGCGCCTTCTGCGTCACTGAGCAGGCGCTGCAACTCGATGACGGTTTTGCGCGGCAAGATCACTTCTTGTTTGGGAACATCTACATCCAGTGTGGACGATGCAAACGCCAAGCGGTGTCCGTCGGTGGCGACCAAACTGAGCTGCTTGCCTTCAGCCACAAACAAAATTCCATTGAGGTAATAGCGAATATCGTGGACTGCCATGGCAAAAGACACCTGGCTTAGCAAATCTTTCAGCGTCTTTTGGGGCACGCTGAACGCAGGCCCAAAGTTAGCCGACTCTTGAACCAACGGAAAGTCTTCGGCCTGAAGGGTCTGCAGTGTGAATTTACTTTTGCCGCCTTTGAGGATGATTTTGCTTTGATTGGACTCCAGCGATACAGTTTGGTCCGATGGCATGGTGCGCAAAATATCAATGAGCTTTCGTGCCCCCACCGTAGTGGTGAAGTTGCCAGCGTCACCGCCCAAATCTGCCGTAGTACGGATTTGGATTTCCAAATCACTGGTTGTGATCTGAATAGATGCGCCGGTTTTTCGCAACAGCACATTGGCCAAAATGGGCAGCGTATGGCGGCGCTCCACAATGCCCGCGACGGACTGCAGAACCGATAACACTTTGTCTTGCGTTGCCTTCAATACGATCATGTCAACCTCTTTTGATACTCTGTCAATGCGCTTGGCAGCGTGCCCCTGTGGGGTAGTCTGCTATAGCTCTTCATTTTCCCAGTTTTATGGTGATTTTCTGGGGCAAATGCACCTGTTTTTAGCAATTAGCCTTTTAAGGTCTGTTCAAGCACATGGAGTTGTTGGTTCAGCTCCATGACTAGTTGGCGCTCCCCACCTATTTTTCTAACTGCATGTAGTACGGTAGTGTGATCGCGCCCGCCAAACAATTCGCCGATTTCGGGAAGGCTTTTTTGTGTCAACTCTTTGGCGAGATACATGGCGATTTGGCGTGGGCGGGCAATGCTGGCTGGCCGTTTCTTTGAATACATGTCCGCAACCTTAATTTTGTAATAGTCAGCTACGGTTTTTTGGATGTTTTCCACGGAAATTTGGCGGTTTTGAATCGACAACAAATCTCGAAGCGCTTCTCTGGCCAAGGCGATTGAAATTTCTTTTTGGTTAAACCGCGAATACGCCAGAATTTTGCGCAGAGCGCCTTCGAGTTCGCGCACGTTGGAGCGCACGTTTTTCGCTACAAAGAAAGCCACTTCTTCTGGCATTTCAGAGCCTTCTACGCGCGCTTTGTTGATCAGAATAGCGACCCGCATTTCCAGTTCGGGTGGTTCAATGCCAACGGTTAAACCCGAGTCGAACCGAGAAACAAGGCGTTCGTGAATGTCGGCCAACCCCTTTGGATAGGTGTCACTGGTCATCACAATGTGCGACTTTTTCGCCAGAAGGGCCTCAAACGCATTGAAAAACTCTTCTTGGGTGCGGTCTTTGTTAGCGAAAAATTGCACATCGTCGATCAACAATAAGTCCAACGAATGGTACTTATCCTTGAACTCGTCAAATGTCTTTCGCTGATAGGCCTTAACTACATCCGAAACAAATTGTTCTGCATGGATGTAGAGCACGCGAGAACCGGGTTTGTCCGTCAGCAAGCGGTTACCTACTGCGTGCATCAGATGGGTTTTACCCAATCCAACACCACCATAAATGAACAATGGGTTGTACAAATGACCTGGGATTGTTGCCACATGCATAGCTGCCGCACGGGCCATTCGATTGGCAGTACCCTCTACCAGCGTCTCAAAAGTGAGCATGCTATTAAGGCGGTTCTTGGGGACCGTTGTAGAGCGATCATCGCTTACTGTGGCAATATCTTGGGGTGCTGATGTGTCGAGTGCGGCGACGGTAGATTGAGTTCTAACAACGGGATCTCGCGGAGTGATTACTAACTCAATTAGGATGGTTTGCCCATAAAGTTTTTCCAGCATGGACGAAATGCGGGCGCTGTATTGGGCGCGCACCCAATCCAATTTGAATCGGTTGGCAACAAATACCGTCACCTTGGAAAAATCTTCCTGCACCAGTGCACTCAGGGGCTTAATCCATGTGTTGAACTGTTGCTCAGGTAGTTCTTGCGCTAGTTGGTCAACACAGCTTTGCCATAGGCTTTGACCAATATCGAGCGCAGAGGAGGCGTCGTGGTTTGGGGGGTGTCCCTCGTTCATTATTGTTATCAATTTCTGTGGATAGTTACGGGTTGCCGTGTGCTGAATTGTAATTTATCAAAAACTTATCCACATCACCCACCCAATGCCCATTAGTTACTGCGTCACACATCTTTTCTTGCCTAAGGTGTTGCTGATGCTCAATAAATTTGCGATAATCTCGGGTTTCCCTGATTGTCTTCGGGGTACCTGTTCTAAATAGCGACTCCAAGAGATTCCAAATGAAACGCACTTACCAACCCTCTAAAATCCGCCGCGCCCGTACCCATGGTTTTCTGGTTCGCATGAAGACTCGCGGTGGTCGTGCCGTAATCAACGCACGCCGCGCCAAGGGCCGTAAGCGTTTGGCTGTTTAAGTACGGTCACTCGGCTGCCCACTGGGCGGGTGTATTTAATTGCTTAGGCTCAAAACCCGCCCGCAGTTTCAAGCCGTACTGGCGGGTAAGACACTCGCTCGCACCCCCCACTTTGCCTTGCATGTCACTGTGCCAGCTGTCCTTTTGGGGCTAAAGCCTGGCAGTTCTTCAGTGGATCTGTTCCCTTCGGTCGGAG